>JAJSAJ010000355.1 GCA_024274855.1 Planctomycetota bacterium
AGGTGGTGACGTTGGTTTCCGCTTCGCTCATTGATCATCGAGAGCGACAGCGCAGCGTGTGCCATACTCTTACAAATGAAAAATGAAAAATGAAAAATCGGCCTTCTTCACCGGGGTTGCCGGCGCTCGCGTGGTCACCGATCGCCTACGTTCGCCCCGCGAGCTGGTCACATCCTACCCCTCTTACAAATGCCAAATGCCAAATGACAAATGAAAACCGCCACGCACTCTCGCCGTGAACGGTTACGATAAGTGTTCCTCTATCTTCTCAGTGCCTTTTTGTGGGTAGCGGCTGGCGCCGTTGGGGTCTGACGCAATTTTCGGCGGAGAAAGCGTTCATTTACGCCAACACATTTTGTCGCCGAAAATGGGTCTGACCCCTTGGAAGCGAACTGCTCAGGCGGCGCGGCGGTCGGGGGCGGCTTGCAGCATGGGTCCGGCCAGGCGTTTGGTGACCAGCGACAATGCTCGGCGAACCACCAGCAGCTCGCAGCGCGAGTCCAGTTGCTGATCGGCACGGACGAGCCTTTGGGTCTTGGTCCACACGAGCGGAGAGGTGCGTGTGCGCAGGTACGCTCGGCCCTCCTGGATACTATCGAGTGTTCCTGCTCGATGATCTGCCTGGTTCCACGCTTGGTGGTGGCAGGCGCTGGCCACTTGCTCAGCCAATTCGGTCAGCTGTCGATCGTTGGGCCCGCATCGAATCCAGTCCACGATATTCATGCACGCATCCTTTCGAGCTGTTGAGCCGTGTGTTGGGCTGGGGGGTGCGAGCACTGATCGCTCGGCCGGTCATCAGGCACGGGTATACGCATCGAGTGGCGAGCGTGCTTTTCTCCAGCCCGAGTGGTTCCAGTGTGGGGTGCTCGTGTTACGGCGAGTTTTCCGCCGGATCGCTCCCCCCGCCCGGCTGGTGTTTTCGAGGTTCAGGTCGCCCTGGTATCCCAGTTGCCGCCTGTTTCCCAGGCATGGGAAGTCGGGCAGGGTTTTTCTTCTCGCGTCTTTCAGCTATTCCCCTTGACCGGAAACGTCGGATTTTCTAAGTTGCGAGGACATTCAGGGCGCCGTAGCCAAGTGGCTAAGGCAGCGGATTGCAAATCCGCCATCATCGGTTCGAATCCGATCGGCGCCTCTTTTTCTTGGCGAGACTGTGCCGAGTGCCAATTCGAAGCCGTGTTCCCGCCCCCCACGGGCTTGCCCGTGGGAGCGCAAGTCTCGCAGGCTAGCTCGCGGCTTCCTTAAGAACGCCTCCCGAAATCCCCCCGCGTCCCGTCCCGAACCTCCTCCGCCCCCGCGTCGACCCCGTCCCGTGTTCCCGCCCCCTGCGGGCTTGTCCCGTGGGAGCGCAAGTCTCGCAGGCTAGCTCACGGCTTCCTTAAGAACGCCTCCCGAAATCCCCCCCGAATCCCTCGTCCCGTGTTCCCGCCCCCAGCGGGCTTGTCCCGTGGGAGCGCAAGTCTCGCAGGCTAGAGGTTGTGACAGGCACCGCCGCCCTATAGGTTGTTTGCGGGCCTGCACGACCTCTGAAGCAGGCGGCTTTTTTGTGCGCGGTCGTTTGAGGCATAAATAATGAGGGTTCTGGTTTACGAGTTTGTAACGGGCGGTGGTCTTTGGCTCGATGCCGACCACGGCGGATCGGCCGAAATCGTTTCCGGCTTCGCTTCGCTGTTGGCCGAGGGGCGTGCGATGGTCGCTGCGCTGTTACGGGACCTCACGTCGCTACGCCTCGCGCGGCCGGTCTGCTTCCAGGACTCGCGCTATCCGTACCCTGTACCCGCCGGAACTCGGGTTGTTCGCATTGCAACCGCCCGGCAACGCCGCGAACAGCTGGCCGCCTGGGCCGCTCGAGTCGATGGCGTGATCGTGATCGCTCCGGAACTGGACGGACACCTGCTGAACGATTGCCACCTTGTCGAGCAGCATTCCGGCACACTCTGGTCGCCCGGTCCTGACTTTGTGGCCCTTGCGTCCGACAAAACCAAAACATCAGACAGTCTGATTCGAGCCGGCGTGGCGTGTCCCGAGGGGGTGACGTTGGCCGCCGGGCGGCCGATGCCTGCCGATTTTCCGTACCCGGCCGTTGTGAAACGGGTCGACGGCGCGGGATCGACCGACACTCGGATCGTCTTCGAGCCCGATGCGGATGCCATGCCAGCGGTCGGACCACCGTTTCGACTCGAGCGATTCCAGCCGGGGCTGCCGGTTAGTGTCGCAGCCTTGTGCGGCCCCGATGGGCCGGTGCTGCTGCCCGCCTGCGGGCAGACGATCTCCGAGGACGGGCGATTTCGGTACCTGGGCGGCTACCTGCCGCTGCAGCCGGTGTTGGCCGACCGAGCGTCGAAGCTGGCCCGGCTCGCCTTGGCGGCTCTGCCGGCCACTCGCGGGTACATCGGCGTCGATATGGTCCTGGGCGCGGAGCCCGAAGGCGAGGCCGATGTGGTGCTGGACGTCAATCCGCGTCTGACCACGTCGTATGTCGGGCTGTGCCAAGCGGCCGAATGTAATCTGACCGACGCCATGCTCCAGGTAGCTCAAGGCCGCCGCCCGAGCGAGCCGTTGCGGTTTGATAGCGAGCCGATTCGATTCGATTGCAAGGGACAGGTGCCGGGTGGGCAGTAGGTCCGGCTTGCCGAGCCGGACTTCGAACCCGCTAGGGTTCGACATCGAAGCTCCAATAATTCTTCCACCTCGAGTCCCGCCCGGCAGGCGGGACGTAACGGGCCCGGCAGAACGCCCCACAGAGTCACAGAGAGCACCGAGCTAGGGCAGCCGACGTCCTCCCGTGCTTCCTTCCCTTGTTCCTTGTTGGCTGTTGGATGTTCCGTCTTCACGTACACGGTTTTGGGCCCACGGATGGCAAAGCGTCCCACGGATAAGAAGACCGAGTGGGTAATTGTTGGATGTTGGATGTTGGATATTCATGCTAAAATCCATGTTCGTGATTCTTAACACTTGATGGGCATGGTCCGATTATGAACTGGTTAGCCTTGGACATTGGTGGTGCGAACCTGAAAGCGGCGGATGGGCGAGGATATGCGGCGTCGCACCATTTCGCGTTGTGGAAGGACTCGAAGCGACTGGCCGCCAAGCTGCGGCGGCTGATTGCCGAGGCGCCGCCGGCCGATCATCTGGCCGTGACGATGACCGGCGAGTTGGCTGATTGCTTTTCCAGCAAAAAGGCCGGTGTTCTGTTCATCCTGAAGGCGGTCGAGCAGGCCGCGGACGGCCGCCACACTCGGATCTACCTGAACGATGGCCGGCTGGTCGCACCGCCGGTCGTGGTCGCTCAGCCGCTGGCGGCCGCGTCGTCCAACTGGCACGCGCTGGCTTCCTACTGCACTCGGCTGGTTAAAACCGGCGTAGCGCTGCTGATCGATATCGGGTCGACCACAACCGACATTGTGCCGCTCTGTGACGGCCAGGTCCAATGCGTCGGGCATACGGACAGCGATCGGCTACTGGCCGGCGAGCTGGTCTACTCGGGAATCGAGCGGAGTCCGGTCTGTGCGTTGGTCCGGACACTGACGTACCGCGGGTGGCACTGCCCGATCGCTCAGGAGGTTTTCGCGACCACTCGGGACGCCTACCTGCTTCTGGACGACTTGCTCGAGGCACCTGAGGATCGACATACGGCCGACGGCCAACCGGCGACGAAACAGGCCGCCGCACTCCGGATGGCTCGGATGATCAGCGCCGATGACGATCAGTATGACATGGACGATGTGATGCGGTGGGCGACCGAGGTGACTCAGGCGCAACGCGAGCTGATTGTGAAGGCGATTTCTGGGGTCTTGAACCGCATCGGGCAGCCGCTGACTACTGTCATACTGTCCGGACACGGCGAGTTTCTGGGCCGCCGCATTGCCGCTCAGTTGGAATGCCAGAAGCCGTTCATTTCGCTGTCCGAGCAGTTGGGCCCCGACGCGTCACGTTGTGCACCGGCACATGCACTGGCCGCGTTGGCTCGGCAGCCCGTGTAAGAAGCGGACCGGACTAACCGAGCGGCCCTGGATTTGGTGGTGGTGAGCGGGAGATTGCACCACAGAGGACACAGAGACAAGGGAATGGGGAATGGATGTGTGTGATGGGATAACGGACATTGCCGACCAGCCTTAGTCCCGAAGGGACGGTCCTTCAGTACGTCGGGGAAGGGACAAGGAACATGGCAATTCGAGTGGTGAAAGTGGGCGGCAGCCTTTTCGACCTGCCGGACCTTGCGGGTCGATTGAGCAGCTGGCTGGCTGAGCAGACTCCGGCCACGGCACTGCTGGTCGCTGGTGGTGGACCGATCGCCGATCAGGTGCGCCAGCTGGACTTGCGTTTTCAGCTGACGCCCGAGGCCGCTCATCAAATGGCCGTCTGGGCGATGCGCATTCACGCTCGCACGCTACTGGAACTGCTCGACGAGGCGTGCTGGTTGCCAAGTGTCGACAGGGTGCATGGCGGGGCTGCAGGCCAGACCGATGCGACCTGTGTGGACGACGGGAGTGGCCGGTTGTGCACTTGGATTCTAGACCCGGTGCTTTTTGTGGAGCGGGACGAGCGGATGGTGCAGCCCGATCCGCCGCTGCCGTGCGGCTGGCATGTGACCAGCGACTCAATTGCCGCTCGGGTGGCCCAGGTTGTGCGAGCCGACGAGCTGGTGTTGCTCAAGAGCCGAGACGCGACCGATGCGGGCGTGGAGGGCGACGAGCTGGTCGATCCGTATTTTCACAACCTGGTGCCGACGATCCCGGTGGTGCGGAGCGTCAATTTGCGAAAGCGAGCGGTTGCTGAGGGCGCCAGGCGCGCAAACGGGTAGCGCGCAGCCGTCCCGTCCTCCCCACCGATCCCGCGCGCGTTCCCGCCCCCATTGGGCTCGTCCCGTTGGAGCGTAAGTTTCGTCGGCTAGATCGCCTAGCCGATGAGACTGATTCACCCACGGGCAAGCCCATGGGGGTCTGCGCGCGCGATGGCTGACGGGACGAGCCGCGTGGGGGTCTTGCTAGAAGATTCCGAGTTGGTCCCGAGCTTCTTCGGTCATGCGGTCCGGGGTCCAGGGCGGGGACATGACCAGCTTGACGTCGACGATCCCGACCCCTTCGATCTGCTCGGTCACGATCCGCGACTGGTTGATCAGCTGGGGTCCGTACGGACACATCGGACTGGTCAGACCCATTTCGATCAGGATGTCGGTCTTGCCGTCGTCGCGTGTTTCGAGGTTAATCGTGTAGATCATTCCCAAATCGACAATGTTGACCATCATCTCCGGGTCAACCACCTGAGTTAATTGCTCGCGAATCGCGTCTTCTGTAACAGTCATGGAATCGAGTTCCTCGTTTTGTAACCATTCACGGAATGTAGGCCGCCGGCTCGCTTCCAAGGGGTCAGACCCATTTTCGGCGACAAAATGCGTTTGCGTAAATGAACGCTTTCTCCGCCGAAAATTGCGTCAGACCCCAGCGGCGTGAACGGCTACCTCATTTTTTTGCGTACTGAGGGAGGTCAGTCCTGGATCTGTACCCAGACCTCGTCGTTCTCGATCTTCACATTGTGTACCGGTGTCGGCTCGGTCGCGGGCATCGTGATCGCTTTGCCCGATTGAATATCGAACCGAGCACCATGGCGTGGGCAGGCGAGTTGGTAGCCTTCGAGCGGCCCGTCGCCGAGTGTCCCGCCATCGTGGGTGCAAAGGTCGTCAATGCAGAAGAATTTACCGCCAACGTGCATCAGAACGACCATCCGATCGTCCACCTCCAAGGTGATCTTACCCGGATCCGGCACATCGGCGATGTTGGCTACTTTTTGAAACTCGGACATGGTATCTGTTCCGTCTTGGCTCCGTAAGAACTCCGGCCCACGGATGGTAGAGCGGCCCCACGGATAAGAAAGGAGGGTGCGTTGTTCTTCTTGGTTACGAACTGCTGTGCCTCCAACTCCTTCTCGCTAATCATTCTGCTTGTAATTGATCTGCCCCCTCTTCTCTTCTCCTTCTTCTTCTTCGCGCTCAATCGTACTCGCGAACGCGGCGAGCGATGGCCAGTGCCAGGGCATCGCGGACGCTGTCGATCGAGATGCGATCGAAGATCTGTTGGAAGAACCCGGTGACGATCAGCCGAATGGCTTCCTTGCGAGTGAACCCGCGTGCCTGAGCGTAAAAGATCAGCTCCTCGTCGACTCTGCCGGACGTCTAGCCGTGCGAGCAGCGAACGTCATCCGCCAGAATCTCGAGTCCCGGGATCGAGTCCGCTCGGACATTCGAGCTGAGCAGCAGGTTATCATTGCGTTGATAGCCGTCCGTTTTTTGTGCCTCGGTGTCCACTCGGATCATCCCGCGCCACACTGTTTTCGAGCGGTCTTGCAAGGCTGCCTTGTACAGGAAATCGCTACGGCATCGTGATGCGATATGGTGTTGCAGCGTGTTGTACGTCAGCTGCTGCTTGCCCTCGGTAAACAGCACTCCGTTCACCTGGCAGTTGGCCCCCTGCCCTGCCAGTTCGACCGTCTGCTGTACGTGAGCCAAGCGGCTGCCCATCGCGGCAACCGTCCATTGCAAGCTGGCATCTTGCCCGAGCACGATTTTCTGGTTCGCAAAGTGCCAGGTCGCCTGGCCCCAGTTCTGTAGGTTCACCAACCGCAAGTTCGCACCAGGACCCACAAACACCTCGGCACCGCCACAGTGTAATCCCGGCCGTTGGCCGCTCGCCGTCTCGCACAATAACGTCGCTTCCGCACCATCCTCTAACACCACCAGTAACCGACCAAAATCAACCCTACCGTCAACCCCGTCTACCCCGTCGTCTCCCGCCAGTACGGAAAACGTATGCAGCGGCTGGTCGACAACCACGCCGCGAGGCACATACAGGACCGAGCCGCCGGCCCAGCAGGACGCGTGCAATGCGGCGAACTTGTCTTGGGCCGGGTCGATTGCGTGCCGTAGTAAGTAGGGTTTGATTGTCGATTCGTGGTCGCGCAAGACGTCGGTCAAGTTGCCGAACAGGACGCCCTTCCGGGACCATGCGGGGTCGAGTGTCGCGGCGACCGAGTGGCTGTTGACGGTCTTCGTCTGGCCAGCCAGCGCGACGTTCTCGCCCAATAGTCCGGAAAAAGTGTCGGGGATCGCTTGTGCACAGCAATCGCCGGACGCTTGCCCGCTCAGGTCCCGGTCGCCTTGGGCACCCGGCATCGCGAATCGATCCAGCTTGAACATGCGGATGTCGGTTCGCGACCAGGATTCCTGTTGGCGAGTGGGCCAATCGAGTTCGCGGAACGTCCGCCACGCCTCGCGGCGATCGTCAATCAGCCAGGTCGGCTCCCGACGCGACTGAATAAACGACTCGAAAGCCTGCTGGTCGAAGCCGGTGTGTGTGGTTGTTGCCATAGTTGG
>JAJSAJ010000356.1 GCA_024274855.1 Planctomycetota bacterium
CACACGATACTTTGGTCCTTTGCCTCAAGAACTACGCAGAATTCGGGTCGGGCACGTACCGCGACTCCTGTTCGGCCGACACATCATCAACTTGCTTCGTCGTGACGGGGCCGCTGAACACCATGTACAACACCCGCAGGACCAACAGACTCATCACCATCGCACTGAAGACGCCACCGATCACCACGGTTGCCAGAGGGCGTTGCACCTCAGCACCCACGCCCGTATTAAACGCCATCGGTACGAAGCCGAGACTGGCGACCAGGGCAGTCATCAAAACGGGCCGGAGTCGAGTCATGGCGGCTTCTTCGACCGCCTTTTCCAACGGCACACCCCGTCCTCGCAACTGGCGAATGTAGGAGACCAGCAGCATATCGTCCAGGACGGCGACGCCGGAAAGGGCGACAAAACCGACGGCCGCGGAAATCGAGAACGGCATGTCGCGTATCCAGAGTGCAAAGATGCCGCCGACCCAGGCGAACGGGACGCCGGTAAAAACGCGCAACGCATCGATTACATTCTGGTAGGTCATGTAAAGCAGACCGAAAATGAGCACCAAGGCCAATGGGACTACGATCAAGAGACGCCGTTGAGCGCGCTGGAGGTTCTCGAACTGACCACCCCACTCGACACGATAACGGCCCGGTGGCAACGAGACTTGTGCTGCCACTTTCTTTTGTGCCTCGGCGACGAAGCTGCCCATGTCCCGGCCACGCACGTTCGCCGAAACGGTAATCCGCCGCTGGTACCACTCGCGCTTGATCGTTGAGGGGCCTTCCACTGTCTCAATGGTTGCCAGCCGGGCCAGCGGAATACGTTGGCGGGAAGGCGTCGTCACAAGGATGGCTCCGATCGCCTCGGGATCAGCACGAAACGACTCAGGCAACCGGGCGATCAGCGGGAACCGTAACTGTCCTTCGTAGACTTCACCCAACGGCTTGCTCCCGAGCGATTCGACCATGTCAAGGACGGTGCTGGCCGGGATGCCATAGCGTGCGATTTCGTTCTGGTTGATCCGAATTTGCAGCACGGGCTGCCCGGTCACTTGCTCGGTGCTGACATCGGCCGCGCCGGGAATTGCTTTGAGGATGCGTTCGATTTCGGCAGCTTTGGGGACAAGCACTTCGAACTTGTCACCATAGAGGATTGCCGCCACATCGCTGCGCACACCCGAAATCATCTCGTTGATGCGCATCTCGATAGGCTGGGTCATCGCGATCCGCTGGCCCGGCAAATCGCGAAGTTCTTTCTGGATCAGCTCGGTCAACACGTCCTGCGTCTTGGCCCGTTTCCAGTCCTCGCGATGTTTCAGGGTGATAAAGATGTCGGTCAGTTCCACACCCATCGGATCGGTTGCGACTTCGGCCGTACCGATCCGACTCCAGACATACTGAATCTCGTCGGGAAAGGCTTTCAACAGAGCCTTTTCCATTTGGGTGTTGTAGCGCACGGATTCCTCCAGATCGACACCGGCCAGTCGCACGATGTTGACGACCACCGCCCCCTCGGACAGCTTCGGCACGAACTCCGATCCGAGATTCGGAGCGATCATTCCGAAGGCCACGACCAATAATCCGACTGCCATACCGATCACGGCCAGTTTGTGGTGCATGGTGAACCGAAGTACTGGAGCGTAGAGTCGCTTCAGCAAACGAATTACCAATGGATCCCGCTCTTCGAGGTTCTTAGGCAGAAAGAAACTGGCCAGGACCGGCATCAGGGTCAGCGACAGCACCATCGAGCCGGCCAACGCGAAAATGATGGTCAGTGCCATCGGCCGAAATAACTTCCCTTCCACACCCTCGAGTGTCAGGATCGGCAAATAGACAATCATGATGATCAGCTCGCCAAACATCGTCGGTTTGCGAACTTCGATCGCCGCATCACGAATAATCTGCAACCGGCTCTTTCCCGACGAGCTGCCGTGACCGAGATGCCGAACGCAGTTCTCGACCATCACGACCGAGCTGTCGACAATAAGCCCGAAATCGATCGCCCCCATGCTCAATAGACTCGCTGCGATACCGAATCGCAACATTCCGGAAAAGGCGAATAGCATCGATAACGGGATGGCCAAGGCCACGATCAGGCCGGCCCGAAGGTTTCCCAGAAAGATAAACAGGATCGCGATAACCAGCAGACCACCCTCGAACAGGTTCTTGCGCACCGTATCAATCACGTGATCGACCAATTCCGTGCGATCGTAGACCGTACGAATCGTAACGCCCGGGGGTAACGTAGCCTTGATCTCCTCCAGTTTATTCTTCAGAGCCCAGGTGACATCGTGGCTGTTTTCGCCCATCAGCATGAAGCCCAAGCCAAGGACCGCCTCGCCTCGGCCGTCGGCCGTCACCGCGCCGAGCCGTATCTCGTGACCGGTTTCCACGTCACCCACATCACGAACACGAACTGGTGTGCCATCCTTTGCCCTAATAACAATGTTACCGATCTGCTCAATATTGACCGTACGACCCTGACCGTGGATCAGCAGCATCTTGGCACCGACGCTGATGTTTCCTCCACCCACATTGCGGTTATTTTCCCGAACAGCTTCGACAATTTCGTCGAAAGTCAATCCGTATTTGATCAGGTTGTCGGGATCGACACGAATCTGGTACTGCTTCTCGTATCCGCCCCAACTGTTGACTTCCGCGACGCCGGGGACGGATCGGAGTTGCGGCTTGACCACCCAATCATGAATGGTTCGCAGTCGTGTGAGCTTGTCGGTTCGATCCCTGTCCGAAGCCTTGGACAAGTCATAGTTTTCGTATGTCAGGACATAATGGAACACCTCACCCAGGCCTGTGGAAACGGGCCCCATTTGCGGTCGTTCTATCCCCTCTGGCAGCTCGACGGTGGTCAGTCGTTCATTGACAAGCTGTCTGGCAAAATAGATGTCCGTTGCGTCATTGAAGATGACTACGACCTGAGACAAACCGAACTTCGAAATCGAACGTAGCTTTTCCAGGCCGGGCAATCCACTGATCGCCTGCTCCACCGGAAAAGTAATCTGCCGTTCGATTTCTTCGGGGGCCAGCGACGGAGCGATTGTATTGATCTGGATCTGCACCGGGGTGGTATCGGGAAAAGCGTCGATATCCAGATGCGTCAGCGAGACCGCGCCCAGAACACCGACTCCGAGTGCAACAAGAATCACCAGGGCTCGATGCCGCAGCGAAAAATCGATGATCCAATTGAGCATGGGGGATCCTTTCAGACCGAGCATTTATCAGCTCGGGCTCCACCTGTCCGTCTATGATATCCGTCTATGACACTCTCACGACCCATTCCAAATCGTTGGACCCGCGTCCACGTCCGTTCATTCGACGGACGTGGGCGTCCGTCGGACAACATGCGCGCATCGTACGGAGTGAGACTCTCGTGGTGTCGACATGGTAATTGGCTTTCAGCCTCCGCACGTGCAACCTTCGCCAAGATTATTCTTCAACAACTCGGCACGCAACACGTCACTTCCTTCCGTCGCCACGACTTCCCCCGGTAGGAGACCGGCAATGATCTCGGTAAACTTGTCTGTTTTGGCACCGAGACGCACCGTTCGAATATGGAACACTTTGGGGCTGGTCTCGCTGTTGAAATATCCTTTGTCTCGAACAAAGACGACATGGCAACAACCTTCCCAGTTGATTGCTTCGTTGGGAACGACGATCGCATCCTTTTCTTGGCGGAGAATAATCTGCCCCGTACCGAACGTCTCGTCGCGAAGTTGCCCATTAGGATTCGGCAGTTCCGCGCGGACAGTAACCATGCGAGTCTCTGGATCAGCGGCCGTGCTGATCCAGACAAGGCTGCCGTTGACCTCGTCGGGGCTCCCATCCGGATGGAATCGGACGGACTGTTCCAGAGCCAATCGCGAGGCCTCTTCGAGTGACACGTTGAGCGTCAGCCACATTCGGCTCGTGTCAGCCACCTGAAACAACACGCGGGTGGTATCGACGACTTCGCCGGCAACAACCTGCCGTTCAACAATAACACCGTCCATCGGCGCGCGTATGGGTAACGCATTGGCTGTCAGCTCGAGTGAATCGTGAGCGTGATCCAGGGAGCCTGGAAGGCCCAGGCGCCGCAGACGTGCTACTAAACCTGCCTCCGACAAACTTCGCAAAGACTCGACGTCGATCGGAAGGCCGAGATTATGCAACCCCTGCTGAGCGCTGAGAACCTGCGCCCGAGCGAGGGCATATTCCGCCTCTGCCTGCTGAGCTCGGCGGCCCGGCACGATCCCTGTCGAAGAGAGCGATGTCAAACGGGCGAGAACTTGTTTCTGTAATGTCTCCTGAGCCAAGGCACGAATCAATCCGGTCTTCGCTCGTCCGACATCGACGGCATCGACGATGGCCAAGATATCACCCGCTCGCACGTGATCGCCAACACGCTTGTCGACTCGACAGATAGTCCCGGCGGCACGCGACGACAAATTGGCGAATCGCGTCTGGTCGTACGAGATTTCCCCGTTGGCCGCAATCGACTCGATCATCGGCTTCCGCTCGACCAGCTCCACATCCACACCAGCCTTCTTGACTGCCGCAAGCGAAGCAAACTGGATCGGTCGTTGATAGGTCTTGCACACGCTGTTGTTGACCGGTCGGGGATACGTGGCCAGTGCCCGAGTCGCGCGGTCCAGGTCCGCCTGCAAGACGGAAGGAACCTGCTTCAATTGTGCAACATCCGGGTGGTGCAGTGGACAGTTCTGAACACCATGCTCCTGACACCAGCCGTAATCCTTGCCTCTGGGCAGGAGGTCCGGATCGCACACAACACACTGAGATTCGGGAACACCATGCTCCTCGCACCAATCGTCTCGCTGAGGGGAAGCCGTGCCGGCCAGTGCCGAAAACTTTGGCAACTTCCAACCCGAATGATGGCCGTACCATCCCAAGCCGGCAAGAAGTGAGAAGACGACGACGGTCGGAAGCTGCTTTGCCAGCCATCCCATCGGAACAAACCGTCTTCGCACTCGAGGCGGTACATCGTGACACGTACTTCCTTCGTGGCGACCGGTTGATGACTCCCCTGGGACCGCTGGCACGCCAGAGGTTGGTTGATTTGCCAATACATGACTCATGAATAAGCTCCTCGGTCGGGCCACGCCCGTAAAGCGAGAGTTAAACTGGTAGAGTGAAGCGAACGCGGACTCAACAGAATCGGGCATCTTTTCCAAAACATGTGGGCAGGGTGCGAACATGTCTTGTGAACGACACACGAGCACGCGCAAAGGAGGGTCTGTTCCGTGGTTTGGTTGCTGGCACGCTGACTCAGGCATGCGATTGCGGTTCCCCCCGCGTCGCGCAGCAAGCATCCGGGAACAAACAGAGAGAAAGAATTAGATCAGCAGCGAGGCGAATGCCAGTCGAATGGCAACGCCCGAGCATAGATCAGGATGGGTTGGGCAGTGTGGTCGAACGCCCGCCACCAAGAGTGCCGGCAACATCGGTTCGGCAGTACATGCCTCGTTGGGGATAAGATACCCGATATCGGTGTGCCCGATCAGGAAATCACCTCGCCCGCTGACGACCCCCTTGCAGACACAATCGTAACTGCAGCCATCATGGCAAGGCGAAGGTTCGGTCGGGCATCTGTCGGTCGAGTGATCCTGACAGCAACCACAGCACTCATCCATTGTTTCGTATCGCGACGCGTCGGCAACGGCATCGTGCTCTCCTCCACAATAGTATGGACAAAGCAAAATGCTCAGAATCAGGAGTATGTTCGCTACGGTACGAAACATGGCCGACGCTCATGGAGCCTAAGGAGCTGAAACTCAGAAGCTTGGTAAGTATACACGGGCAATCACCGAGAGCAAGCCACCCCCCCACTGCAAGCGGGGTGGGCAGGATGCGCCACGAGCCCGAAAACCGGACTCCTTCAACAGAATCGGCTCAATCATTGTGGTCACACCAGCCGAAACAACTGACTGAGGCGAAATTTCGAACCGCAAGCCAAGAGACTCTAGTGAGGCAGGGCCTCGAACCAATTTCGAGCTATCGCTCGGGCCGTGTTGGCCCGTTCCCGTTGGTCGCTAAGCTTGACTCGAAATGACTAGCTTCTGCGCCGTAACCACACTAACACAAGGCCTGGAACAATGAAGTTTTTGTTGCTGCTGAGTATCGGTGCGATCAGCCTGATACCTGTAACCGCGTGGTCTCAAACCCCAGCTGAGCGGGCTGGCCCGGGGGCAGTGGCGAGGATAGCCCGTTTTGAGAAGTTACCCGATCCGGACTCATTGAACGTGGGCGAATCCGTGCCGTCCGCTGTGCCGGTCGATTCCCAACCGACCGGTCTTGACCTGTCCGAACTCGAACAGATGGCATTACAACACAACCCAACCTTGTCCCAAGCGGCCGCTCGTGTGCAAGCCGCTCGCGGCATCTGGCAGCAAGTCGGCCTCTATCCGAACCCAACCATCGGCTACTCCGCCGGCGAGATTGGCAACGACGGGGCTTCCGGACAACAAGGCGGATTCATCGGGCAGCAGTTTGTCACTGGCGGAAAGCTGCATTTGAATCGACAGGTGGCTCGCCAGGAGATTCTTCGGCTCCAGCAGGAACTGGCTTCACAACAGTTCCGAGTACTAACCGATGTACGAACCAGTTTCTATGACGTATTGGTTGCACAACGGACAATCCAGGTAACCGACAAGCTCGTGAAGATTTCCGAACAGGGCGTTCAAGCGGCA
>JAJSAJ010000357.1 GCA_024274855.1 Planctomycetota bacterium
AAAACTGCTGGTCCTGCAGCGACAAACATTGCATGACCTGTCCGGATTGAGTCAAGACGAGGCCGAAACTCGCCTGCTGTCGATGCTCGACCAGGAGCTGACCCACGAGACCGGGTCTTTGATCCTGAAACACGAAAAGCGGATTTCCCAACAGTGTGATGCGATCGCCCGCGACATGTTGCTGACCGCTCTGCACCGCTATGCGGCGGCACACACGGCAGAAAGCACGACCAGCACCGTCGACATTCCCAATGACGAAATGAAGGGCCGAATCATCGGCCGTGAGGGGCGGAATATTCGCTCGTTTGAAAAAGCGACCGGTGTCGACGTGATCATTGACGACACGCCGGGCGTGGTCATTGTTAGTGGCTTTGACCCGGTGCGACGCGAAATTGCTCGCCAATCGCTGGACAAGCTGATCGCCGATGGCCGGATTCATCCATCGCGTATCGAGGAGATCGTCGCGGAAACGGAAAAGGAAATCGATCAGTTCATTCGTCGCAAGGGCGAGGAAGCCGCTCAGGAAGTCAACGTGCATGGCCTGCACGAGCGTTTGCTGTACATGCTTGGGCGCATGCACTTTCGGACCAGTTACAGCCAGAATGTGCTTCGACACAGTGTCGAAGTCGCCTTCGTGACCGGGATGATTGCGGAAATGATCGGCCTGAACGGCGACATTGGGCGGCGCTGCGGCCTGCTGCACGATATCGGCAAGGCAGCCGATCACGAGCTGGAAGGTGGCCATCCAAAGATCGGCTCCGATCTACTCAAACGCCACGGCGAAGGCCCGGAAGTCGTCCATGCCGCACTCGGACACCACGATGAGATCATCACCGACTATCCGTATACGATGCTGGTCGCCACCGCCGACACGTGCAGCGCTTCGCGACCCGGGGCCCGCCGCGAGTCGCTGGAACGATATATCAAACGCATGGAAGAGCTGGAGATGATCGCCAGCGGATTCCCCGGTGTGGAACAGGCGTTTGCCATCCAGGCCGGCCGCGAGCTGCGTGTCATCGCCAGTGCCCGCGACACCGACGATTCCAAAGCCGCAAAGATCTGTCGCGATATCGCGAAAGCGTTTGAAGAGCAACTGACCTATCCTGGCGAAATCAAGGTGACCGTCGTACGAGAGTCCCGGTTCATCGAACTCGCTCGGTAATCCGGCGCTCGGTAATCCGGCGTTCGCCTGATCAAGGCGATCACGTGATCCGTCCGCACAACGCTCGACCCAGGCCCGGCCAGGTTGCCGCCACTGCCCGCGGGATGCCGAGAGACGGCAGATGACTTTCGACTTATCCGATTTCCGCATTCCCAACGGGGGCTCGACACGGCCGTGAAAGTACTGTTGATTGGTGATATCGTTGGTAAACCGGGCAAAAAACTCGTCCTCCGCGCACTTCGCGAATTGCGCATGCGCGAACAGATCGACTTGGTCGTTGCCAACGCCGAGAATGCGGCCGGCGGGTCCGGCCTGACACCCAAAATCTATCGCGAACTGATCGCGGCCGGCGTCGACTGTATCACAATGGGCGACCATATCTATCGCCGGCGCGAAATTGATGAAGTCCTTCAAACCGAACCGAATATCGTCAAGCCGGCAAACTTCCCCGATCAGGCACCCGGCCGAAACTGGACGACCGTTACCGCCGCCAACGGGCGAGAAGTCGCCGTCTTCAGCCTGCTCGGACGACTCTTCATGCGCCCTGTCGACTGTCCGTGGACCCGAGCCGATCAAGTGCTGAAAGAGATCCCGGACGATGTGCCGATTCGTCTGCTTGACTTTCACGCCGAAGCGACCAGCGAAAAACAACTGATGGGCCGGTATTTGGATGGACGCGTGTCCGCCGTCCTCGGTACACACACGCACGTGGCAACGGCTGACGAGACGATCCTGCCGGGTGGAACAGCCTTTCAATCGGACGTCGGCATGACCGGGCCTTTCTACAGCATCATTGGACGAGATATCCAACGCGTTACCTACACAACGCTCACCTTCCGGCCAACTTTCTTCCAAGTCGCCAAAGAGGACGTCCGAATCGGCGCCACGTTGGTCGAGATCGATCCGGAGACCGGACGGGCGACCGGAATTCGGCGGATTGTCGTCCGCCAGTCCGAAGTCGAAGCGTTCGAACAAGCCGAATCGACTCCAGCACTGACAAGCCCGAAACAAGATGCCGTGTGAGTGGTAGGGTGACCAGTGACCAGGGGTAGGGTGTGACCAGCTTGCCGTCGAGAGTTCTCCATCGTCCACGACGTTCACGGCAAGCGCCGGCACACCACCAGCCCTCGTGTGAGTGGCCAGTGGTAGGGTGTGACCAGCTTGCCGTCGAAATCCCTCCATCGTCCACGACGTTCACGGCAAGCGCCGGCACACCAGGAATTGCGCGTCCCCGACGCATGGACGCGTTGTAACCGGATTGTGGTGTGCCCGCGCTCGCGATACCGTGGTGGCCAGTTGCCGAGATCGATGCCGCGAGCTGGTCACACCCTACACCTGCACTCCATCGTCCACGACGTTCACGGCAAGCGCCGGCACACCAGGAATTGCGCGTCCCCGACGCATGGACGCGTTGTAACCGGATTGTGGTGTGCCCG
>JAJSAJ010000358.1 GCA_024274855.1 Planctomycetota bacterium
ATTCAGAAATGGAACTGAAAGCATACCTGACAGGCGGCGCAAGTCGAGGAGAAGCGGAATACGAGACTGAGCCCGAACACGGCCGAATGAAACGGGAGTTCGAGGTGGAGATCGAGCACGCCAGTGCCAACGCGACTTATGAAGTCCGCGTTGACGGATTTCTGGTAGGATTCCTGACCACGGACGATGAGGGAGAGGGCAAACTCAAACTTTCGACGAATCCAGATGATAACGAGGAAGCGATTCCCGACGACTTTCCAGAGCTTTCACCTGGAGCCTTGATTACTGTGGGCGACATGATAACAGGAAGATTCAACCCGTCAGACGACTGATACGACACCTCAGGTTGTAATGTACACCATACCGCCCCGTCCCCTTAAAGCGTGGTTTTGCAAACCACGCTTTTTTTGGCGGTTGCCTTATGTAGAATCGACTATTCCAATATGATGTCGCAGTCGGAGTAACTGCGGGAGGGCGTCTGATGCCAAAGTACTCCTTTGGCATGCATGCGGTGCGCATGCTTGACAATCGACCCGCAGGGGCGAACAAACGAGGGAATTCTCCCTACTGAACTGGTGGTTGCGCCATCCTGATACCTGTCACGAGACTGGCGTCGGATGAAGAAGCGTTCGAAGCTTAACATCTGGCATACACGTCTTGTGACGGGTGATCAAACCGCTATTCATTCCCAAATGTGGACTCTGTTTTCGCGTTTTGTGAATTGGTTCCCGGTTATTTGGTCGCGGCCCACCAAATAATGGCCACTGTAGCAGATTGGCCCAAATGGGCCTTGATCGTAAGGTGGTCCAGGTAGGTCCCGCTTGCCGAGCGGGACATGGCGTAATCCAGGACGCTACAAGAGGTTTGGAACTGCAGCCGGAACCTGTTTGCCTGCTGCTGGACCGGATTGCGATCAAGGCCGCCCAAATGCTTGGGGTTACTGACTGCAATGGGGCCGTTGGGTTCGGCGTGACATGACCACCGTTCTCGGCGGTGGCTGCGCCACGATAGGGATAGAGATAGGAAACGAGAATCCATGAAACACCGTGCACAAAAGGCTGGCCGAAAACGATCAGTCGGACTACGAACCGCACGGAGGCGGACGCGGCTATTGAGCGTCGAACGCCTGGAGTCGCGGGTGATGCTTCATGCGGAGGGGATCGCCTGGGCCAGTGCGCCGGATCTGACGATCAGCTTCGCTCCAGATGCAACGGAAATCGGTACGGAATCGAGCACGCTGGAATCCACGCTCGATCGACTTGCGGATCGCTCGGTATGGCAAGGCACGGTTATTCGGGCATTTCGGACTTGGGCAGAGCAAACCAACGCGGCAATCACACCGGTGAGTGACAGCGGCGCGCCCTTTGGTACGCTCGGCCCTCGGCAGGGCGATCCGCGGTTTGGCGACATTCGCGTTGGCGCGGTTGCGATGTCCGACGGCACGATTGCATTGTCAATCCCCAACCATGAAATCGTTTCGGGCACCTGGACGGGCGACATGCTATTCAACTCCAATGCACAACTGAACAATCTAGACGACTTGTTTGCGGTATCACTGCATGAAGCCGGCCACGTCTTTGGGCTTGGGCATAGCACTGATCCCGCCTCGCCGATGTACAGCCACGGTATCCCGGCCGCAACCCAGATAACGAATCAGGACATTATCGATTTGCAAGCCCTTTACGGCGTTGTCAACGAACAACCCGAGGGTGATGGAGAAACACAAGACAGCCCGCCTGACAACAGCGACGAGATTGACGGAGAAGACGATCAAGAGTCCGATGTTCGCGATGCTGAGCAGAATGAGGCGGCCGACGATAGTATTCGAACATCTCAAGCCGTTATCGTTTCGCCAGCATATCAGGGCGCGTTGCGTTATGACGTCGTTGGACGGATCGGCAGGGTCGGGGACGTCGATTTCTATCGGCTTGATCCGGCCGACGATCTCGAAGGAGCCGATGTGCTGACCATCTCGCTGAGAACAAGTGGCCCGGAATTCCTGATACCGGACATCACCATTCTTGGTAATGATGGCGAGCTGCTTGAATCTGAGGTGTTGGCCAATTCCGGTGGCGAGCTGATTGTGCAGTTGTCCGGAGTGAATCAAGAGGAAGCATATTTCGTGCGAGTTGCAGCTGCGACGGGGAACACGGATTTTGCAGTTGGCAACTATCAGTTCACCGCTACGTACGGTTTGCAAGAAGCCGATTTACGAGAACTGGCCACAGGGACGTTGAGCGAGGAAACGAGCGAACGCATTTCAACATTGGTTGTTGCGGAGACCAGCTTGGTTCATCTTGTTTTGACATCCGAGCCAAATGCGGATGCGGGATCTCTTGCAATATGGGTCGTGCTGTACGCGCCTGATGGAACAATGGCTTACCGCGCGGCAGCCCATCCGGGCGAGACGCGGTCAGCCAGCAGCGTGTTGTTGGCTCCAGGCCAATACCGACTCGAGTTCCACGCCATCAGTGAGAACAATGCGAACCTTCCGGAAATCCGATACCGTTTGATCGGCCAAGCCTCATCGATCCCGATTGGGCCCGGAGTAACAGACCCGACCGGCAATCCGATTCTGTCGTGTAACGATCCCCTGGCTAATGCGACTAGCTGCCTCCCGCCAGATCTTACGGTGACCGATCCGGTCGTGAACCCGACACCCAATCCACAGCCTGGTCCACCGCAACCGACGGTACCTGGCAATTCACCCTGGCTTGACCTGGGCTTTTGGTATTGGGATTCGCTGGGAGCCATTCCCAATACGGGTCTGGTCACGGCTTCCTTGCACAACTGGCAAACGGCGGTTGATGTGAATCAGGATGGATTGACCACCCCTATGGACGCCCTGCTAGTCATCAATTACCTGAATGCTGGATTCAACGGTAGCCAAATATCCACTTTGGCGAATGTCTCTGCGCTAGTGG
>JAJSAJ010000359.1 GCA_024274855.1 Planctomycetota bacterium
CTCTCGGAAAACTGCCGATTTGTCAGGAGCCAGATTGATGACACAGTTGCTGATCACACAGTCAACCGAGGCGTCCGGAAGGGGAAGCCGGTCAATCGTCGCCTGATGGAACTCGACGTTTGTGTACGGTTTGCCATCCGGGCCTTTGGTGGCATTCCTGCGAGCCAATTCCAGCATCTCGGGCGTCATGTCGATGCCGATCGCCTTGCCGGTCGGGCCAACCTTTTGGGCGGCCAGAAAGACGTCGAGACCACCGCCGCTGCCAAGGTCTACCACGGTTTCACCCGGTTTGAGGCTGGCAAATGCGGTAGGATTCCCGCAGGATACGCCCATGTTGGCCTCGGCAGGGATTGATGTGAGCTGTTCGGAAGTGTACCCAAACGCCTCAGCTACCGACCGTACACCTCCCTGATCGCTCGACAAACCGCTCTGGGCGAGCGACGCGTACTTGGCTTTAACAGCCCGTTGAATTTCTTCCGACACAAATGGCTCCTTTTGCAGTTATGATGATTAACACGAGGACTAACTGCTCCGATCACGCTCGGGAAGATCGCAAGACTCTTGTTCGAAGCATTGGAGCTCTCCTGTAATTGTTATCAGGATCCAGTATACTCGATAATGATAGGTAAACGCCCCCCTATCAAGGATCGCACGCCCGATGCCCAAGGTATTTGAGAAAGATGGTTACACGTTTTTCTTCTAGAGCAACGAACATCGTCCCATTCACATACACGTGCGGTATGGCGATGGCGCGGCCGTGTTCAACGTGAAGGACTCAGTCGAGCTTCGGGAGTCCCAGAATATGAAGGTGAGCGAGCTATCCAAGGCGCAACAGCTTGCCGAGAAAAGCAGACAGTTGATTTTGAAGAAGTGGCATGAACATTTCGGTTGACCAAGTCAAATCGTGCGTCTACCGGGATGGGCACATCCTCGTAACGATGGAAAGCGGTGTCGAGATCCGTTTTTCGATCGCCGGCAACCCTCGCCTTTCCAAGGGCGCACCTCAGCAACTGAACAACGTCGAAGTATCGCCATTTGGCCTGCACTGGCCCGATCTTGATGAGGACTTGTCATTTCGAGGGTTGCTGGAGGGGGATTATGGACAGCAAAGGCCTCGCCGAACGGAAAAGGATTAACCGCTACACGCGGGTGTCAGACCCTCCCGCAATTCGGCCGGAATTTTCGGTTAGGCTTCAAACTGAAGTCAACGTCGCCGGCGTCATTTCCGCCAGCTTATCCTGGACGTTCACCCAACTAAGTGAGCTTTACCGTTTTCACTTCATAGTTGATGTCCAAACGGTGGCCATCCAGTAGCATCGTCCCTAGCAGCGGATACGCGCCGTCGTTAGCAACGACTTGCGTCTCATAGGAACTGCCGAACCAATCGAAGAAGCACGCGAAGGTTTCCAATTCAACAGAATGGCCGTCCGCCAGAATAGCCTCGGCCGATGATTCCTTCACCAATCCCAATTCGGCAATTTGCTTTCTCGGTATCACCAATCCACCGTTGAACGCCGTGTCGATCCACACGATGATTTCCGCACGTTGGCCGTCGCTTGACGCGGACACGGGAACGCGAACCAGCGCTCGCAACGTGTCGTCTACGAATCCCCTCACAGCAGCAACACTCCGATATGAAACGCCGCACGATGCCCAATCCGGATGGTGTGCGACAAACGGGATGGATACTTCGCCCTTGCTGACTTCACGGCCTCATCAAACGTATCGCTCAGGAAATACTCGCCGGACTCTGGCTCAATCGCAACAAACCGATCCATGTGCTGGGATTCCAGATCACTCTGCAGTTGATTGGTGTATATCT
Source organism: Planctomycetota bacterium (assembly GCA_024274855.1). GTDB lineage: Bacteria > Planctomycetota > Planctomycetia > Pirellulales > Pirellulaceae > JAJSAJ01. The sequence goes on from JAJSAJ010000359.1 coordinate 1,823, forward strand.
GCTTGGCTCGATCGATGACCGATCTTGTCTCGGCTGACACCATATCTCCCCTCCCTTTCTTGCTGTGGAACCGACTTCCAATGTACACTCAAGTCACATCGGGAACAGCATGCGTTGTGCCCGACGCTACACGGACATGGCGAACCAGACGCTGGACCAGAGCCGCCGATCGGATCGGAATCAAGTGATAACGTGGATACCGGCCCTGGTCAACTTGTCGGCGATCTTTGCTTTGCCGAATGTTGGACA
>JAJSAJ010000360.1 GCA_024274855.1 Planctomycetota bacterium
GGCGCCGTCCATGGTAGGGACCGGATCGGACAGGATTGCCACTGACGCCGATTTTGCGAGTTTCTTCGACCGGCCCAGGCTGAGCGTGAACTTTCGCAATATGGCAGGGCACCCAATCATAGGACAGTTGGGGATGTCGACCGATTCCGTCCGCGGACACCGGTCGAATGGTCGGCGTTTTCGCCTTGGTCCCACAGCGAGCAGCCCGCCACAATGGGTGGCGGCATGCCACGGGCCTGGTGACTGGCTATAATGAGTGCTGGCGGTTTGTCCTGGCGACGAACCACGGCGAGTGAACATGGGACGACAGGAGCCCCCCCAACTGTGCCAGACCTGGATATTGAGCAGATCAGTCGCGAGTATTTTCCAAGAGTTCACCGGGCGGCATTGGTGCTGTGTGGAAACCCGTGGGATGCGGATGATCTGGCCCAGGAAACTTTTTTGGTTCTTGCACGACAGCAGAATCGATTTCGTGGTGAAAGCCGCTTGTTTACCTGGTTATACGGAATCCTGCTGAACCTGGACCGTCGGCGGCGCCGTCGCTATGGGACGCGCCGGCGATCGCTTGAGGTTCTGCAGGAGATGGCGGCCCCGAATGGGCGACAGACGCCGGCGGCCGAGACGGCTGTTGAGGTGGCCGAGTGGAAGCAGAGTTTGTGGGCTTATGTGGCTCGTTTACCCGACGGGCAACGTGAAACGCTCGTATTGCGATTTAGCGAAGGTTTGCGATACGACGAAGTCGCCAACGTGTTGGGGTGTCCGTTGGGGACAGTCAAATCACGCATATATAACGGCTTGCAAAACCTGCGCAAGATGTTGGACGAGGATGACAGTCCATTGCGCCAGATCCCAATGTACCCAAACGAGGATGTGAACCGTGCAGTCTAACGGCCGCCAAGACGACCAAGCCTGCTCCGTGCCACTCGATGATACGGAGCAATGGCTCCCAGATAGCATGCAGGCGCTGGCCGAACAGCTTGCTTTCGATGCAGAACGGTTGGCCGTGACCTATCCACCGGACCGGTCGACCGGCGACACGCCACCGGCGAATGCCTCCTCGGCCGCTCGACGCGGCTGGCGATGGGCACCGCGATGGCTGCCTGCCGCAGCGGTCCTGGCTATTACGACATTGGCGATCTCTGGGTACCGGATGACACGAACGACGCCCGAGACGGTTGACCGATCGGTACCGAACGGTTCGGCAACCATGCACACCGAACTGATCGGAGGCGCGGCAGCGTCCCAACATCTGGTGCGCAGTCAGCTCGAGCAACCGGCCAAACGAATGGAAATTGACTTGTCACCCGCAATGTTTATCAGCCAGTTTTCCGGACCGGAGTTTGAGGCATGGCTTGATCTCCAACAGAACACGACATCGCAGCGCGAGCGAGTATCCTTGTAAGCGGCGATGGTCAAAATCGTGGCGCGGACGGGAAATCCGCCGTGCTGAATGAGTTTATTGGTAGATTGGTAGATTCTGGTGTGCCGGCGCTCGCGTGACGTGAGCACTCGGTGACGATGCTGGTCGAGCGAGCTTGACACCCTACATGGTTGTGGCCGCGTTAGACACGTACTGCGTGTACGAAGACCCCCAGGTATGGACGAACCGAACAGACACCAGAGGCCACATGGCTGGACTGCCGGTGAGAAACCGATGCGAGCGGGCTTGATATTCTGTAACGTCGTCGTCTTGCTGTGTGGACGTACCGTATTCGGTGCGGATGCGTTGCCTTCTTTTGAAGCCACGGCAATCAAGCTCCAGCACTCAGTCGTTACGGTTCGTCTTCAGTATCGTGGGACGCGCAAAGATGATGCGTCTGGTGCCGAGGACGGATCGGGGTCACGCGTTACCGTCTGCTCCGGCGTACTGGTCAGTCACCGGCTGATCGTCGCACCCGTTTATGCTGGATCCGACTGCCGTATCCGCATTACGCTGGACGGCGGCACGCAGGCAAACGGGCGTGTTCGCGTGATCGACGAGTACTCCGGTCTGTCGCTACTGGAGCTGGATGGCGATCAAGCCGGCGGGATCAAGCTGGCCGACAAGTTACCCAAAGCAGGTACCTGGGTCATGAGTGGATCGGCTTGGGGTGCCGAAGCGCCTGTGATTTCCTTGGGGATCGTCAGCGGCATCAACGTCACGATCCCCAACGCTACTTTCCACCTCTGATTCGATGTGATTTGCGAGTGGCCGAAACGTCCGGCGGGGCGGCGGTCGTGAACCAAGCCGGCCAATTGATCGGCGTCGTCGTGCTGGCCGATCGTCATCACCAGACCGGCGGTTGGACGTATGCCGTCTCCATGCAACACGTCGCGAGGCTGCTTCGAACCCATGCGGCAATACCACACAGCAAGAAAAACGCGGACACCTCGGTGGTCGTACTGAAACGCCGAAGGCCCGTGGTCGGCATGGTCCTCGAAGGCGCGGACAACCAGGTCGTGGTCGGCCGCGTTAATACCGACAGCCCGGCTTCGCGAGCGGGCATCCGGAAAGGAGACCGGGTCCTGGCGGCGGATGGAGTCAAGATCCGATCGGTCTACCAGGCATTGCGCCCGATTCTCGGCAAGCAACCTGGCGATACGATCTCGCTGCTAATCGAACACGACAACCAGGTCCGATCCGTTCAGGTGGTTCTCGGCGGCGGGGTTCAATTGCCATCGGCCCCCTTTGAAAACCTGACACGCTGGGTCCAGCCAAAAATTGACCTCGAGGGTATCGCCAAAGGGGTCTTCCGCACACGTTCGGCAACCGGCCAAGTACATGAGGTTTTTGCACCGGGAGTCGCTCCGGAATGGGATGACGAATCACCGGCAAGCCCGGCCAACAAGATCGAGCTACTTGAAAAAGCCCTGGAACGTTATCGACGAGTGATCCTTTATCTGCAAACCGAACTGAAAGAGAGCCGGCAGGATCGCGATCAACATGAGACAATGATCCGGTCGCTTGAAAACGAAATCCAGCTATTGAAGCGACAACAAGCAAAGCAACACCAATCCAAGTAGTCACCCGCCCACTCCGTCGCCAGATTTGGAATCGCCGCGTTTTGCCTTGAGCCAACCTTCCTCCTGGTACCACCGCACCGTCGTTTGGAATTGATCTGCCAGAGATGCGGATGTTTGAAAGTCGAGTTCGCGGCGAGCGGCTTCGGGCGAGCATGCCCAGCTTTCAGCGATAGCCTCACGAATCTTGTCGATGCTGAAATGCGGTGGTTGTCGCAACACTCGAGACCGGACCTCATTGATACCAGCGAAGATCCAGGGAAACGGCTCCGGAAAATAAAGTAACCACGCGTGCGGTCGTTGCACGAAGGGACGGATAATCCGACCGAATTGGGCAAAATCGGGCCACTCTGGTGCACACGCAAAATAGCATCCCTGTCCATTGGACGCATCCGAGCCCGTAACTGGCGGCAGCCGCCTTCCTTGCTCACCGGCCGCGACCAGCAGCCTGACGAGATCCTCAACGTAGATCCAGGACAGCGGGGGTGGGCGTAGCCCGGCAATGATGTGTGAACGGAGCCAACGCAGCGTATGAAAAACCGGTAGCAGCTCGCGATCCCCTGGGCCAAACACAATGCCCGGACGCACGATCGTGATCGGAACACGATGGGCCGCACGTTCGGCAGCCAATTCTCCTGCACGTTTGCTGTGCCCGTAGCGTGAAACCGGACGCGGTCGATCGGATTCGGTCCGGACACGCTCGCGGGACGTTGGACCGGACGCTGCGATCGATGAGCAATAGACCATCACGGGAACCGTCTGTTGCCGGGCACAAGCCCAGACGACATTGGCCGTTCCAATCCCGTTCACCTGCATCTGCTTGGAACGTCGCACTGCTGCAATCAGCCCCGCCAAGTGGTAGACGTACTCGACGCCCCGCATCGCATAAGCGATCGACTCGCGGTCTTCCAAGGATCCTCGAACCAGACTCACTCCCAATGACTCAAGCGGTTCCGTGTTGGCACGAGGTCGAACGAGGCAGCAAACGTTGTCACCACGCTCAACGAGAAATCGAGCGAGGTGATTGCCGATGAAACCCGTGGCTCCCGTAATCAGAATGTTGGCCATTGCATTCCGGTCCCGGTCTGCTGCGGCTAGCGGCCGCGATGAAACTTACGTGTAACCATGCTCAGTCAACCACTTCCACGCGTCCTGAGTCGATTGATCGAATGGACGAAATTGATAGTCTAATTCATTTTGTGCACGTTTGCTGGAGAAATAGTGCCATTGTCCAGACAGTTTAACGGCTGCGGAGTTCACATCCGGTTCGTGGCCCGTCATCCATCCCCAAAGGTCGCCAAGCCGGCCGGCTCCGTGCCGCATCAACGGACCGCTCCGACAAATCGGGCCGCGACGGCCTCCGGCATTTGCAAACCGCCGCCAGATTTCGAGGTAGGTCATGTTGTGGCCGGCCAAGACATAGCGACTGCCCGAGGGTGCATCGGCCAGCGCGCGTATTATCGCGGCCGCGACATCCCGAACGTCCGTAACCGATAGACCTCCAACCGGTGCAAACGGAACAAACTTATTCGCCAATTCCAGCAACATGCGACCGGACGATGGTTTCCAGTCCCACGGCCCCAACATGAGCCCGGGATACACGACCAGCGCGTCCAATCCATGTTCCATCTCGGCACGGACGGCACATTCGGCCGCCTGTTTGCTGGTTACGTACGGGCACGGAACATTCGGTCCGGCAACCGAATCCTCGTCCGCCGGTTGGTCCTTGGCACCAACTCCCAGTGCGTTGACGCTGGAAACGTAAAGCATGCGTGCGCCGGCCTCGCGTGCCGCAAGAGCGACATTCCGAGTTCCCTGGTGGTTAACCGCCTCGTGCAGTTCCTCATTCCGCCA
>JAJSAJ010000361.1 GCA_024274855.1 Planctomycetota bacterium
CAGACCGGCGATGAACAGGCCAAGTAGGCCGGGCAGAATATTTGGCAGAAACTGTCGAGCTACTTCGCCAAACACATTGTCCGGATTGATGTTGCGAATTCCCTGTTGGGCGAAATACGCAATGGCGGCGACGCCGGTAAGCGTCCAGGCAATTGTGCAAAGTCGTTTAAGAAGGTTGCCGCAAAGGAAGCCGATCTGGCCGTCCAACTCCGTTCGCCCCGCGGCGCAATTGGCCAAAGTATGCGGCTGTGTCACGATTCCGACCAGTGCATTGATGGCGATTACCGCCACATAAAACACTCCGATTTCATTGGGTGCCACCAGCGACAGCATGTCCGCCGGAACCTGCTGGTGAAGTCCGGGCAGTCCGCCAATGGCCTGCAGTAAGAAAGGGAGCAAAAGGAACGAAAACAGAATTGTCAGCACACCCTGGATGACGTCCGTCAGCACGGCCGCGTGCAGTCCACCCGCAACGCCATACGCGACGAACAGCAGTGTCATCAGTGCGATGGCCCAGTTCGCATTAAGCGTTCCACCCGTACTCGCCTCGATTACGTGGGCCGAGCCCTTCAACATGACTCCGATGTTGACCGTGTACTGCATCAGGCCAACGATGGCAAAGAGTGTTGCTACCGATCGGCTGAAACGCAACTCGAGTATGTCGGCGGTGGTCAGCGCGCGAAAACGGCGCATCATGGGTGCAATCAGCCAGTAGAACGGCGTTGCAAACAGCCACAGCCATTGGTACCAGATCCCCGACACACCACTCGTGTAAGACTTCGAGGCAACGCTTACCGCCTGGTCAGAATGTGTTCCCGATCCGAAGCTCAGGAAGATCATCAATACCTTGCCGAAACGGCGAGGCATAACGAAGTCCGCCAGTTCCTTGACCCGTCGGGCGGTCCAGAGTCCGAGGATCGTGACCAGTATGAAATAGCCAAAGATGGCAATCATATCGATCGGATGAAGCCCAAGCATAATCGCAATCCTCAGGGAGACGTAATAACCACCACTCTTGCCCTGTCTGGCCTTCCAGTGCTGTTGCCGTGGTTCCAGTCAAATGATCCGCAACGTGACATCGCCCGCCACGTCCGTCGTCACGGCATCAAACTCGAAGCCGTACAGCGTCCAGTTGTCGTGATGCGCGGGCCGGTTGTTGACCTGGATCGATCTTGGCGTGCGCCGCGTCTTGAGCAACAGCACGGTAGCCTTCGAGAGCCGCTTGTTGGCGTGAAGCGTGAACGTGTCACGGGAATCGAACCGGGCCGTCACGCCTCGGCGGAGCATTTCCCACCGATGGATCCGTCCGTTTGTCCACCATTGGAGCCCCTGTGCTCGGCCGTAATCCACCAGATCGCGAAGCGCGTCGGCAACGTGGGGCTTAAGAATATGGGCCGGATGAAACAGGAAATGAGCGACTCCGTGGTGTCGCAACACGGAATCGACGAACTGTCGTCCATATTCGGCCGGGCAGACAACCACGAGATCCTGGGTGATCATGTTAATCTCGAGCACGTTCAGCAGACGGGGCGATTCGCCCTCGTCATCAAGCGGGAAATAAGGCTGGCAGCCGCCCAGCGGGAATCCAATCGTTCCTTTCTTGCTAGGCCCGCGTGTCTGGTCGGACTGGATGCCGACTTCTTCGCACCAACGCCAAAAATCAAGACGGCCTTCCCAGCGTGTATAGTGGTTCTTATTGGAAACGATTCGGTCGAGCCCAGCTTCTTGCAGCAACCAACGGTGTTGGACAATGAAGTTCTCTTTCGACCACGACGTGCGTTCGCCGCCACTCATCGCGTCGTAATGCAGCGCGATCTCGAAACCTTGTTTCTTCAGGTCACGGTAGAAGTCCTTCGGGTAGCCACCGGGGTAAAGTGTGCACCAGGTGGACTTGACGTTGCACTGGTTCATCACCTTCAGCATGGCCACCGCTTTTTGCGGATCGTGGCCGTCCGTGTCGTGCGAAATATGCCCGACTGCCTTGAGGCCGTCCGGCCAATACCAGAGCACCGGAAGGGGAATGTCCTGTTCATTAGCGGCGTGGAAGATGCTCCGCACAATGATCTCGCGCAGTTCGTCGCTGATCGGTTCGAGAAAGGCCGATTGGCCATCGGGCTGCATGGTGGTGCGGTCCCGCTGCCAATCGAGCACACATCCGTCTTCGGTTTTCAACGCCCCTTCGTCAATCGGTGCGGAACCGTCCGGTGCGGGGTTGCCGTCCTGAAGCACGGGCACGCCTTGCTGGATGTGCACAACGGAAAAAATTAGGTCGGGCGCCAATAGCACGGCGCGACCTTTCCCGAATCGGTTCTCCACGATGGCGCTCCCTTTCGCGCCTTGGCTGCCCGATTCGATTGTTGCCAGCGACGTCGCGGCACCCGCCTTCACGGCATGGCCACCGAACACATGCAGCGAGCTACGCAGTCCCTGTGTTATCGCGTGATCCTCCGCGGTGATTTTGATCCAGCCTTCGGCCAGGGGACGCGCCTTGTCCACTCCGAACACGTCGTCCAGGCCCGATGTTCCTCCGATACCGATCAGCGACCCGCCGCGGGTAACCCATGTGGCGAGTGCCTTTCGCTGGTCGGACGTCAGTCGTAAATTGCCCGCCAGGATCACAATCGAATCCGGTCG
>JAJSAJ010000362.1 GCA_024274855.1 Planctomycetota bacterium
ACAGGCAGCCACCGCAAGGGGGTATCGGCCAGTCTGGCACCGGAGTCAAAAGTTCGGTATCTTCGTCATTATGAACAGACAACAGACTCTACTGGCCCCAGGCGACCAGCGATTGCGAGCTGGCATGATCGGCATCGGTATGATCTTTGACGAGACGTACCGACCATTTCTCGAAAACGCTTACCTGGACGGCTTTTACGATCCACGGTTTGGGATCGTTCATGTTGATCTTGCCGCTGTTGCAAGCCGAACGGGACACCGGGCCGAGGCTTATCGCGAGCTCGCCCGCGACACCTTGCCCTGTTTCCAAAGCTTTCATGAACCGAACGCCGTGGCGCAGTTGCTGCAGTCCGATATCGATTTCGTTTGCGTCGCCACACCGGACAACCGCCACTTTGAAGCGGCCAAGCTGGCGATTCAAGCGGGCAAGCACGTCCTGATCGAGAAACCCTCGGTACTGACCCTTACGCAACTTGATCAACTTCAGCAACTTGCCCAACAGAATGATGTGCTGGCTAAGGTCGTTTATCACAAGCTGTTCGATCCGGATCATAAACGCCTCCGTACGTTGTTGGCCGATCGGCAGCTTATTCATGTCAATAGCGGATATTGTACGTTACTCGAACCAAAACTGATTTCCGGCACGCAGTTCGCCGAGTGGATTCGGGGGCGTAATCCGGGCACTTACGTTGCCGTGCACTACATTAAACTGATTGATTTTACGTTCGGTGGCCGGCTCTGTTCGGTTTCGGCGACTGGACAACGGGGCTTGGTCGGCCCACCGGACGGTGAGACATGGGATTCTGTGCAGTTACGTTTGGTCTACTGTGATCGAGACGGTCGCGAATCAGCGTTCGACATCCACACCAGTTGGGTCACTCCAGACAATTTCCCCGGTTACGTCGAGCAGGAGGTTCAGTTTCGGTTCGACAATGGAGTGTGGAATGGGCACAGCCGAAAGCGGGGCGTCGAATGCACCATCGAAGAAAAAACGCCCTTGGATATGAAGATCTCTTTGAATAATCACTACAATGGCACGTTTTTGGAACCGGATGGACGGCGCACACAGCGGGGCTACGGAATTGAAGTGCTGGAACGTTTCGCGCGCGAGGTCGCTTTTGTTCGATGGGGCCGTCTACCAGATAATCGGGGCAAACGGCTTCAGCTGATGCGAGATTTGACATACAACGACTTGTCGGCAGACCGCCAGGTCATTGCAGCTGTGCAAGCGATGGAAGCGATTCTGACGCGGCACGCGCGGGGAATCCCCGACTGTGTTGTGCGCGTGAATGACCCCCACGGCGGGCTCGCGCTCTACCAGCCTGGCGAACGTGATCCGGAAGTTCTCTATGCACCGCCGGTCTGACGCGTCTGGCAACCGTGGCCCTGGTTGCGTCGGTCTGTGTTACGATCAAGTCGCGATGTGGCAGGAGTGTGACAATGGACCATTCGTTGCTTATGCAGCATGCAATTGATGCGGCACGCCACGGTATTGAAGCGGGCCAATCTCCCTTCGGTTGCGCAATTGCATTGGGGGATCGCCTGATCACCAGCCGGCACAATATCGTTTTGGCCTCTACCGACATCACGGCTCATGCCGAAGTGACGGCTCTGCGCGAGGCCTGCCGACAAATCGGCAGTGTCATACTCGAAGGTTGTACTGTCGCTTCAACGTGTGAGCCATGTCCGATGTGCATGGCCGCTCTGCATTGGGCTCGCGTTGACGAAGTCTGTTATGGAGCAACCATACAAGACGCGGCGGAGTCGGGATTCAACGAACTGCACTTGCCGGCCGAAGAACTGCTGCGTCGCGGCCGAAGCCGCGTGAAGCGTGTGCCTGGCGTGATGGTCGATGCGTGCCGACAACTGTTTCAACAATGGCATGACCGACCCGACCGGCAGGTCTATTGACGGGCCGCCGGTAGCTTGCATTTTGGTTGCGGCTCTGGGGAATTAGTTTGCTTATGGAGCAGAATTGGGTGCGTTTGAGTCAGGTTTCAGCGACCAGCGGGAGCGCGTAGTCGGTTCGACGCCCTGCCTCGTTCGAGTCGTCGGTTGTGACTTCGGCACGCCGTGCGCGCATGCTAGTTCGCAAACGTCAACGCCAACCTCCTTCAGCCTCCAGCCTTACGGGCGAAGCCCGCGTTAGGGCGTCTGATGGACGACCGTTACGGTCGTCGTGATCCCGCCACGAGGTGTGAACGCGGCGACCAGTTTCAAACGGCGAGGAGAAAGCACGGCCACCAAGTCATCCAGAATACGATTGGTCACGTTCTCATAAAAGACACCCTGATTGCGAAATTGCTGAAGGTAAAGCTTCAGACTCTTTAGTTCGACACACGTGCAATCCGGCGTATAGGTGATCGTAAGTTGCCCGAAATCAGGCTGCCCCGTTTTGGGACAGACCGACGTAAACTCAGGGCACGCGATTTCAATCACATAATCACGGTTCGGATACTGATTGTCGAACGTTTCCAATATCTCGTGAAAAGCGGGGGCCATCACTCGGTCTCCTGTATCATGAACTCAACGAACCTCGCACCCGCTCAGCGGGCCGCGGAAAAAGGGGAATGGAGCGGGCGGTTTGGCTGCCATTGTGCGGCCCTGGCTCAGGTGCCCCGTGTCACACCGCCAAACCACTCGACTTGCATTCGCGGGCAATAACGAAAGCCATGCTGCCGGCAGTACGGTTGGAGCCATGTGCCGGTCAGAGCGAGTGAAACAGGTTCGGTCCCCTGAGGCATGATCATAACACGATCACGGCTGATCTCCGGAAAATCGGCCAGATAGCGATCGACCTCTTCCAGATCTTCCGGCCGATCGACGACGAACTTGACTTGATACGGGTACTCATTGACCAGTCTGCGCATGACCGCCGGCGCGAACCGGTTTTTTTGATGACGCCGGCGCCAACGTGCATCAGCTTGTGGACCGGGATCGGAATTGGACAGTTTCGGACTGATTGACATCAGCTGGCACGGCACGGGCAGCATCAAGGTGCCAGCCGTTTCAATTGTGACATGCCGGCCTTGCGTCACGAGTTCGCGACACAAGGGAATCAGTTCGGCGAACAGCATTGGCTCGCCCCCCGTGACAACCACATGCCTGACATCTCGCTGAAGCACCTGGTCGACGATTTCCTCGACGGACAGATCATCCCCCTCGGGTTCCCACGATGCGTAAGGCGTATCGCAGTACCCACACCGCAAGTTACACCCGGACGCGCGCAAAAAGACGCTCGGAGTCCCGGTCAAGAACCCCTCGCCTTGAATCGATTCATAGATCTCCGCGACGCGCATCATCACCTTCTTGTAGAACAAGCACCGAAAACCGGCCCACAAGCCACTCAACTGCGTGGAGCATGCGGTTCCGGCATACCCCAATCAGCCACGAACGGTTCATGGCACTTGGGGCATCGAAAAGTCTTGCCCAAATGCTGACCTTTGACTTTAGCGGAACGCTGGCACTTCGGACAGATGACGACATAGCGAACCGTGCCGGTTTCGAGCAGCTTCCATTGCTCGGCAGGCACGTCTCGAAAAGCAATGTCCTCAGCTTGGAAGCATGTCAACAACTCCCGGGTCACTGGGACTTCATTGGCGATACGATTTGCCAGACGTCGAACCGTTTTTTCGAAGACGTTCCGAACCAGACGCCCGTTGCCAAAGTTTTCATCACGCTGATCATAGAGCCACTTGAACCCCTGAAGCAGCTTGGCACGTGTGGCTGCCGACAGAACGTATCCATTCGTTTCACACATGGATTGAAAGATCCGCCCCAGATCGACGGGTGAAAAATCTTTGAAGGTCAAGCGCGTGTTGAAACGAGATTTCATGCCCGGATTGCTGAGCAGCAGCTGCTCCATCGGCTCCGAATAACCGGCCAGAATCACAATCAGGCGATTGCGATCGTCCTCGATACGTTTGATCAACGCCTGCACGGCCTCTTGGCCATACGCATCTTCCTGACGGGACGTGACCAGACTGTAGGCCTCGTCGATGAACAAGACGCCGTCGAGCGCTTCATCGACTTTTCGGTGGGTCTTGGGGCCGGTCTGACCGGCGTACTCAGCAACGAGTCCCGATCGATCGGTTTCAACCACATGGCCTTTTTCCAGCACCCCAAGCGCTCGGTAAATCCGCCCCACGATCCGAGCAACCGTTGTTTTGCCCGTGCCAGGGTTCCCCATGAAGACCATGTGCAGGCTCATTTCGACTTGCGGTAACCCGGCCTTGCGCCGATGCTGCTGTAGATCGAGCAAGTTTGTCAGCGTACGGATCTCGTGCTTGACTTCTTGAAGTCCAATCAGTTGATTCAAGTCGTCCAATGCCCTTTTCAGAGAATCCTCGGAGTCTTCGGCCGCCAACGCCGACACCTCGTCGTCTTGCGGTTTCTGTTTCTGCGCGTGCCGACCGTGTGACGACTCTAGAGGCGCAATTTGAATCGCCTGGGTTGCCTGGGAACTCTCCGATTCGGTCGGTTCCGTATCGTCCAGAGTAAGACGGCGCAGGTGGACCTCGAGTTCCTGTTGGATAGACCGTAATGCAACCGATTCTCGGTGATCGACCGAGCCGTCAGCCTTGGCCACCAAGTTGCCGACACGCGTAACGATCGTCTCAAGTTCCGCAACGCGTTCGTGCAACACGGAGATTTGGTCGAACGGCCGCACCAAGCTATACCATTTCAAGGATCCGGCATCGCTGAACAAACGTAGTGTTACATCGCGAAGCCGTGGACCATCAAGTCGTTCCTGCCAAAGATGGTCGATCAGTTCCTGGGCCAACAAACGTTCTTCCCGACTCCATCGGCGGTCGGCCGTTGCAATGGTTGTGTAGATTTTAAGCAACAGCCCCTTGTGCAAGTCGACCATGCGGCGAATAAAGTCATGCCGAACGGACTCGTCTGTGTTGCCTTGCCCCTCCAAGGCCTGCCGGGCCGCGCTGATATACAGGCGTTTGCAGTCAATCAGTGCATTTCGAAACTGAGTGACCGTTGATGGGCTCTCCGAGTTCATGATGCCGCCTCGACAACCCGGCTCTTCAAAGCATCGCCGAGGGGATCATCCTGTTCGCCGCAGAATCCGAGATGCAGGTGACGACGCCAGCCTTCAGCGTACTTGTATCGGCCGGACATTTGCCCCACCTGAGCGTCCAGATCGCGCAGTGTCTGCAAGTACGAATCCAAGCCCTGGCTCTCGTCCAACCACTGCTTCTGGCTCTTGTGGTTCGCCAGCATCGCGACTTTCGCTTCCTCGTGATCCGTGATGTCGACGTAAAAGTCTGGAACGACCACTTGTCGCAACGGATCACGGTTCGAATACGGCTGCGCATGATAAACCGTCACTGGGTTTGTCGCCGGCGCTGTCGGCGGATCGACGGAGAAATTCGGCATCCCGCGTGCAAAGGCAGCCGTAACCGCCAACCTGCAGACGTTCATGTGATCCTCCATGTAATCGACCGGCGAGTGTGTCAAGACGATATGCGGCTTGATTTGCCTCATCACCGAAGCGACTTTGGCCAAAGTGGGGCGATCGTAAAAAATGTCCAGGTCATCCGCGAATCCAGCGTGAAACACCGCACCGATACTGGCCGCGGCAGCTCTCGCCTCGGCACCTCGTGTCGCGGCCGTTGCCGGACCGTCCATCACCGTACTGCCCAGGTTGCCGGACGAAACGTTCATGTAGTGAATCGCATAGCCCGCCTCGTTCAGCAACATCAAAGTGCCGGCCATCAGAAACTCGATGTCGTCCGGATGTGCGCCGATTGCAAACGCCGTTTTCTGTTCAGTCATGGTTATTCCATCCCCTAACGAATCGATGCTATTTCTCTTGACTCAATGCATCCAACAACGGAACCCGCAATGTGGCCCATGCTGAAATCGACCCGGCGAGCATGCCGACAGCCAGGATCGCACCGAGCATAATCCCCAACTGGTCGAGCGGAATCTCCGCGCCATGGCCAAGCCGAGGCAACAATGCCAATGCAGCCGCCATCGCTCCGGTTGCCAAACCGTCGAACAACAACGTGGTGTTCTCGAGCAGAACCAGCTGAAAAAGTCGACTTTTGCGAAAGCCGGCGGCTCGTAACAGGCCCATTTCACCACGACGCTCCAGTACGCTTTGCCACTGTACGACCGCCAACCCAAATGTCCCCAACAACAAACCGAGCGCCCCCAGACTTTGGAACGTGCGAAGATACGTGTTCTGAATAGCCAGTAAGCCGACCAGGATCCGCCGGCTTTCGGTCACATCCAGCCCCTGGTCTCCAAAACGGTCTTCCAAGACTCGTGTGACTCGGTCCGCTGAGACTGGCGGCGCGTCAATTAGGAAATACCGCCAGCCACTGACCGTCGGAAACAGCTTGCGGAAATCCGACTCGCCAATCAACAGATTACCATGAAGCAGACTGATCGACAGTAGGCCGACAACGCGAAACGTGATCGGTTTGTCGTCATAGGTAACGACGAAGGTCTGCCCGATTCCTTGATACAGATGCAAGCTGTATACGGCCGTGTCATGGTCGATCACCACGGGAATCGCCTGGTCATCCCGAGCGGCCTCACGCAACAAGACCCAGGGGTTCTTCTTTGCGGCTGCCGTGGTTGCAGCCGATCCAGTCCAATCGAACGCGTGGTGCGCCGGGTCGTTGTAATAATCGATCAGCGATGTGGGGACTCCAAGCACGCGTGGTTGCACTGCCTGGTACAAGTTCCCACAACTGGCGTCATCTCCGTTACGGACTTGGAAAGGGAAAACGCGAGTTCCCTTCAAGACCGAAGCCCGGTCGCCCAACCACAGTTCACGGTCCGCATCGCGATTCAGATCGTAGAAGATCGGCTGGGATGATTCGGCCACCAAGGAACATCCGCCGGTTCCGGATTCGGTTGGATGCAGCTGGAACGCACTGATGGCAATGATCAAGAAACTGGCCGTCGCAATCAGACCGATTGTCAACGTGCTGCGCAAGGGGTTGCGAGCTGCCGTTTGTGCCGCCAATCTGGCCAATGGCATGGATCTTGCCAGTCTGTTCCGTTTGGCGGCGTGCAAACGAAACACGCGCCATCGTTTCACCAAAATGGCCCCCAGCAAACAAGCTACCGCGCCCACAAAGGCACCGGCCTCCGCTTGACCACTGAGGCTCTGGCCCAAAACAACCAATCCAAAAGCCGAGGCCGCCAACACGAGAACCAGGATCTTGCTCCGACGCGGTTTCATCATTCGACCCGCAGCACCGTCAGCGAGCTGGCCGGCCAGAAGGCGACTGACTGAAATATGCCGTGTTTGTCGAACGCTCCATGCGATGATCAGTGCCGAGGCGACTACGCCGGATGCATATCCGATCGCCAAACTGCGAAC
>JAJSAJ010000363.1 GCA_024274855.1 Planctomycetota bacterium
ATCGTGCGGACAGGTCATTGTATCGAACGGGCTGGTGATGGCAAGCTTCTTGAGAGTTCATCCGTGCGGCGCGCGAAGTGAGCTGAGCGTGCGATTTAACGACAAGTCCGTCGTAGGTGCCTGAAAAGCTCCGGAATATCTTTTTTCGCGACTCCCGGCCACGGACGGTCCGGGTTCGCCGTATAATGGCGTGCGTGTTGCAGGTGGCGGCGGGCCTGTCGCGTAAGATGCGCGCAGCGTGCGCATGTTTGATGATGGATGCCGGTTTTACAATGCCTCAGGATGCACGCATGTAGTCCGACGGACGCCCACGTCCGTCGTTGAATGGCATTGGACGTTTTTTTCGCGATTGAACGGACGTGGGCGTCCGGATTACGATGGATACCGGATTCTGGTGTGCCGGCGTTCGCGTTAGATACTCACCGATTGTCTGCGTTGGTCGAGCAAGCTTGTCACACCCTGCACTGGTTGTGGCCGTAGGCCACGTTGGGAGAATGTAATGAAGTATGCTGCCATGGTCTCTTGTCTGCTCACTCTGGTCGGTTTCTCAATTGACGTTTCGGCCGCGGATGCGACGTATCAGTTGCACGTTGCGACCGACGGGAATGACCACTGGTCGGGTCGCCTGTCAACGGGCAACGCCGCGAAAACCGACGGTCCGTTAGCGACGTTGGGGCGGGCACGGGACATTCTACGAGCGCTCCATGAATCGGGAGGTGAAATCAAGGGCCATGTTGAGGTCATTGTCCACGAAGGGACCTACCAGATCAAACGTCCGTTGGACCTGGTCCAAAAGGATTCCGGTACCAAAGAGGCCCCGGTCATGTACCGGGCCGCGCCCGGCCAGACAGTTCGGTTGCTCGGCGGCATCGTGTTGGACAAGTGGCAGGCGGTTACCGATCCAGACGTGGCGGCTCGGATCGATCAGGTTGCTCGTAATCACGTGCGGCAAGTTGACTTGAAAAAGGCCGGCGTTGCAGATTTCGGGTCGCCGTCGGGTGGCGGATTGGAACTGTTTTTCAATGGAAAACCGATGACTTTGTCGCGGTGGCCCAACAAAGGATTCTCACGCATTGTCGAGGTTCTTGGGAAGACGGAGCGAAATGTACGTGGTACGAAGGGGTGTGCCGAGGGAATCTTCCAGTATGGGGGCGATCGCCCCCGACGCTGGCTCGACGAAAAAGACGGGTGGGTGCACGGCTATTGGTTCTGGGATTGGGCCGACCAGCGACATCCGATCAAGTCGATTGATCCAAAGCGTCGGACGATCGAAGTGCGACCGCCCTATCACAACTATGGATACCGCAAAGGGCAGTGGTTCTACGCATTCAACCTGCTCTCGGAAATTGACGAGCCGGGTGAATGGTACTTGGATCGCGAGCAGGGTGTGCTCTATTTCTGGCCTCCGTCGCCGATCGAGCAGGCCGAGGTGATCGTATCGGTGACGCCGACGTTGCTGACCATGAAAAACGTCTCCTACGTCG
Organism: Planctomycetota bacterium; assembly: GCA_024274855.1. Classification (GTDB taxonomy): domain Bacteria; phylum Planctomycetota; class Planctomycetia; order Pirellulales; family Pirellulaceae; genus JAJSAJ01. The sequence goes on from JAJSAJ010000363.1 coordinate 1,485, forward strand.
GTCTGCGTGGATTCACGATCGAGGGTTTTCGAGGGACGGCGTTGACGATTTCCGGCGGCGAGAATAACCGTGTCTTGGGTTGCACGATTCGCAATATTGGTGACTGGGCCGTTAAGGTGTCAGGTGGGAAACGGCATGGGGTCGTGGGCTGTGACATGTATCAGATGGGCGGCGGCGGCGTTTCGGTGGGAGGTGGTGTTCGAGCAACACTCGAGCCGGCAGCACACTTCGTGCTGAATAATCACATCCATCATTATGCGCGTGTGAAACGCATGTATCAGCCGGCAATTACGCTTCATGGGGTCGGCAATCGGGCGGCGCATAACTTGATCGAGCATGCACCGCACATGGCGATTGGATTCGGTGGTAATAATCACCTGATCGAGCTGAACGAGATCAACGATGTCTGTTTCGAATCGAATGATGCTGGGGCGATTTACTCAGGACGTAACTGGACCATGCGTGGGACCGTGATCCGATACAATTATCTGCATGACATCAATGGATTTGAAGGACGCGGATGTGTCGGTGTCTATCTGGACGATATGTTCTGTGGTACCGAAATATCGAGCAACGTGTTCTACCGGGTGACACGTGCCGCCTTCATCGGAGGTGGTCGTGATTGTGTGGTGAAGAACAACCTGTTCGTCGATTGCAAACCGGCTTTGCATATCGATGCGCGTGCACTCGGCTGGGCAAAAGGGCACGCCTTGGCGTGGATCAAGGAAGCTGAAAAAAAAGGAACTCTGCAAGGGATCCCGTATACGAGGCCTCCGTATAGCATCCAATACCCGAAACTCGTGAACATACTCAATGATTCGCCGCAAGCACCGAAGGGAAATGTCGTTCAACAGAATGTGTCCGTTGGAGGGAAGTGGGATGAAGTGTACAAAGCCGCACGGGAATACGTTGTGCTGAAAAACAATTGTGTTGATACGGATCCCCGTTTTGTGTATCCGGACCGGCTTCGTTCCGGCCAGCACCCCGCGGCGGTTGATTTCGCGTTGAAGCCGGACTCGCCCGCATGGGCAATCGGGTTCCAAAAACTGCCACTTGATCAGATTGGTCTGTACCACGATGCGTACCGGGCTAGCTGGCCAGTTGATTGAACGGTCGCGTTGCCGATCTGGAGAATTCGAGTAGATCAGGGTACGCGTTGAGCTGGTTTAGCCGGGGGCCGTATTTATTCTTTTCTCGTAACGGTTTCGCCGTCCGGCAGCCACCGAGGTTCAGGACTTTTCAAACCTTGAACAACTTCTGAATCAAGTACGATCAGAAGATTGGGACACTCTTCTTCACTAATCTCCACTAATCAGAAATGAGGAAACGCTGCAAGTTCAGCGTCGAGCGAGACGGACTGGCGCGCATGAGAACGCTCGCTGGAGTCTTCGAACGGGATTAGTGAAGATAAATGCTGATTAGTGTTCTACTCTTCCTCCCGTTCAATCGACCACCGGTCGGCATCGGCGTCGGAGAAACCTGACGCGTCAACAAAAACCCCCTCGGCAAAACCACGTTGCCGAGGGGGTGAGGTTGTGTTGGCAAACGGCCCGAGTTCGGTTTCCGTTCAGACCTTGTCGGCTGTTGGGCAGACGAACCCATCACGATACTGACGCGTGATCAGTTTCGTCGCCTCGGGCGAGTCGGGAAATACCTCGTTTTCGGGATCAAATTTCAGCAACGGTCCCATCGAGAT
>JAJSAJ010000364.1 GCA_024274855.1 Planctomycetota bacterium
ATCGGTGTGGGCTTGGGCGGTATCGAGTGGGCGGCGAGGCAGTTTCCAGATGTGCCCGTGATCTACGTGCCGGGCAATCATGAGTACTACGGTTACGACATTGACCTTACCGACGATGTCATCCGCCAATCGCCAGGGAATATCCACGTGTTGAATAACACCCAGATCGTACTCAATGGCGTGCGGTTTCTGGGCAGCACGCTGTGGACTGATTTCAAGCTCCATAGCGAAGGCGAGGCTTGGTTTGCACGGCAGCGGGCGAAGCGCTCTATCGAGGACTTTGCGTCAATAAGGCATGGTGGCCTGGCTTTCACACCGGAACATTCGGTCGAACTCCATGAAATAGGCCGGGCATGGATTGGGCGCGAACTAGAGGCTGAGTTCGATGGACCGACCGTTGTGGTTACCCATCATTTGCCAGCGTCGATGTCGATCGCGAGGCAATACGCAAATGATCCACTGAACCCTGCTTTCGCGAGCAGCTTGGAAGACCTCATCGAAACGTATCACCCGGAATTATGGATACACGGGCACACGCACGTGCCGCGCGACTACGTACTTTTGGATACTCGGATCGTTTGCAATCCGCGAGGGTATCCACGAGAAAACCCGGATAGTGCCTTTGCTCCCGGCTTGGTGGTCAAGGTGTCAGCCTAGCGAAAAAGGGACGATAGGATCATGTACGAAATCCCGCGTTTTCGACGGGTTTCTGTGCATGACATCTAAATGTATAGAAAATCATGTTGATATTTACGCATTTTTAGCGGATATTTATACATGATGTTAGAAGTTCACCGACAATCATTTTCTTCCTATCTGGACCGTCTCCTCTCGCGGGGATGCCTTGTGCTTACGCCTGAGCAGGCCCAGAAGGACCTCGGTATCACCCGGCGTGCCTTTATCGACGCCGCCAAGCGGCAGCAGAAAAAGGGAAATCTCATCATGCCGCGCCGGGGCTTCTACGTGATCGTACCGCCCCAATACCTTGCCCTTGGCGCGCCGCCGCCGTCGCTTTATATCGACAGCCTCATGCGGAATGAAGGACACCCTTACTATGTCGGGCTGCTCAAGGCTGCCGAATTGCACGGCGCATCCCATCAGGCTGTTATGCAGTTCCAGGTTGTGACCGACAAGCGTTTGCCCAGGATAAGGGCAGGTCGGTCCGCGATTGCATTCTATTACCGCAAGGACATGGATGAGGTTGCGGGAGGCCTCGATGAGCACAAGACCGAAGCCGGTTTCATCAAGATATCGGGCATAGAGCTTACGATGCTCGACCTCTTACGTTATCCGCATGCGGCTGCGGGACTCGACCATATCGCGACGGTCCTTAGCGACCTTGGTCCGCGGTTCGATCCGTACAAGCTTGCGAATCGATCCGTTGCCTTTGAGCGCACGATTGTTCAGCGCCTTGGCTACCTACTGGACAAACTGGGTTTTAGCGAGCACACGGGAGCACTTCACGAAACGCTAAGTCGATTTCACGTCTTGCCGTGGACGGAACTTGAGCCTGCGCGGGCGAAAACCCACGCCGTAAAGCACGAGCCGATTGAGCGCGACGAGCGCTGGCATGTCATTGTAAATCGGATACCGGAGATCGACGAATGATCCCGGCCATGCATATCACCGCCTGGGCAAATGTTGCCCCGTGGGCGGAGCTGGGGCAGATCGAACAGGACCTCATCATCAGCCGCGCCATTGTTGAAATATTCAGCGATGAATTCCTGCGTAATGAGCTGCGCTTTCGCGGTGGTACAGCGCTAAATAAGCTTCATTTCCCGGAACCGCTGCGTTACTCGGAAGATATCGACCTTGTCAGGACCACGCACGGCCCCATCGGCCCGATTATTGATCGGCTCCGGGAAGTTCTGCACTGGCTTGGTGATGCCGCGTTTACGCAAAGTGTTGTCGCGCCGAAACTCATCTACCAGATTGAACCCGAACATGGCGGGCCTCCGCTACGGCTCAAGGTAGAAATCAACACGCGGGAAACAAACGCCTTTGATGGTCCGCATGAAATAGGCCACGCCGTCGATAATCCGTGGTTCTCCGGCGAAGTCGCAATACCAACATTTACTCCTGAAGAAATGCTTGCCACAAAGCTGCGCGCGTTACTGCAACGTGATAAAGGCCGCGATCTGTTTGACCTTTCTCACGCGATGTCCGTTTTCAGTGGTGTCAATCCCGGACGTCTGATCGCGCTGTTTTTGGATTACCTCATGCAGGGCGGGATCGCCATATCCCGCGCTCAAGCAGAAGAGCGTATGTGGGCCAAGCTCGAAAGTCCCGGCTTTCTCTATGACATTAGACCGCTACTCTCCGCCGATGCGGCTGACGAACTGACCGATGACGCAGTTATGATTGCCTTTGCACGGGTGATGACCGACCTGGTCTCCCTTATGCCGGGCAACGCATGGGCCCGATCGTCGGAAATGGCGGAGAAATTCGGGGTTTCACTTACAAGAGAGAGTTAGCTCCTGGTCGCGCTTTCTAGCCCTTGCGTGAATTACGTGTGTGATGCACGACTGTCCTTGGCCGCCTGTTGATTAACGCTCTACACGGTTGCAGACGCCTGTAGAGTCGACGAAACTTCACTACCATGTATATCGATCCATGGAGCGAGAAAGTTGGCATACGGGCCCAGCGCATTCGAGATCGCATCCGAAGGATCCGGTGTGCGGCTAAGCCGATCAGGCACGACGTCCAGGGAGTTCTGCCGACATCCCGAGCGCTGAGTCGGTCGCCGTGAAGAACGAAATCACCGCATATCGGTTCCACATCGAACTCGAAGGGATACGCCCGCCGGTCTGGCGGCGTATTCGAGTACCCGGAGACTACTCGTTTTGGGATCTGCACGTCGCGATACAGGACGCGATGGGCTGGCTCGACTGTCATTTGCACTTGTTCGAGATCCGGAATCCGCAGACCGGAGAGCTCGAGGAAATCGGCATTCCTGATGACGAGCAGTTCCTCGACGAGTCACCGTGTTTGGCCGGCTGGGAAGTGCCAATCGCTGATTACTTCATCAAAGGAGGCGATACTGCTTCCTATACGTACGATTTCGGCGACGACTGGCGGCACACCGTCGTGCTTGAAGAGGTAGACACGATCCGCAAAAGTGAGCGACCGATCGTATGTCTCGGGCGTGAGCGGCGATGTCCGCCCGAGGACTGCGGCGGGAATCACGGATATGCAGAGATCCTGGCCGACGAAACGCACTGCGAGCACGAAGCGATGCTCCTGTGGGTCGCCGGCGCGTACGACGCGCAAGCGTTTTCCTCATCGGACGTGAAGTTCGACGATCCGAAAAAGCGCTGGCGATATGCATTTCTCGACTGACACTTGCAATGCGACGTACGCCTGGTGTTACGCTGCAGCCGCGACGAAGACTCACGGGACGTGAGACGAGGAAATCATGTTTATCTGTGCCGCTGGCGACATCCATGGAGCCATGGACCGGCTCTACGACGATGTCCTCGCCTTCGAGGAGTCGCTGGGCGCGCGCTTCGACTACGTGCTTCACGTCGGTGGTTTTGGCGTCTGGCCCGATCCCGAACGGGTGGACAAGGCAACTCGCAAGCATGATGGTGCGGGAGACCTTCCGACTTGGTTTACAGAAAATCGCTCTGTTCCGCGGCCTACGGTTTTTATCAAGGGGAATCATGAGGATTTCGCCTGGCTCGGCGAGCAACTTGAGGCTGGCCGGCGCGAAATTCTGCCGGGCCTGACGTATCTGCCGAGTGGTGAGGTCATGGACATCGGCGATAACCGCGACAGGATTCGTGTTGGTGGTATCGGCGGTTGTTTCGGACCGTCCAACTACGAGCGTCGATCGGATGATCTACAGGGCTGGGCCAAACGACACTTCACCTATGACGAGTGCGAACGCCTGAGCAGCCATAGCGGTGTCGACGTACTTCTGCTTCACGATGCGCCCGCCGGCGTTCGTTGTGTCGGCCTCAACAAGGTAGCGATGCCGGGCAATCTCGTGGCGATCGATATACCAGCGCGGCAACGCGAATACGAGATCCTCGCCGAATGGCCGCGTCGCGAGCAGCTCAGCTCCTAAGCTCTCGGCCACGCGCTGATTATTCTGGGTTAGAATGGAAAGCGGAGTAAAATGATGATTTCGGAAATTGAACAACATCGCCAGGATCTCGAAGCGCTGTGCCGTGAGCACGGTGTGGAGCGGTTGGCCCTGTTCGGCTCGGCCGCAACCGGAGGCTTTCGAGCGAACAGTAGCGATCTGGATTTCCTGGTTGAGTTTCGGACCCCGCTGGCCTCAGGTTATGCTGACAGGTATTTCGGACTGCTTGAAGGTCTGCAGAATATCTTCAGGCGGCCGATTGATCTGGTTGTGGAATCCGCGATCAGGAATCCCTACTTCCGTGAAGCGGTAGACCGGGACAAGGCGCTGCTGTATGCGGCTTGAGGACCGCAAATTCCTGTACGACATCAAGCAAGCTGCCGATTTGCTGGGGGAGTTTACTGCCGAGAAGCGGTTTGAGGACTATCAAGAGAACTCAATGCTGCGCGCCGCAGTGGAGCGGAAGTTCGAGATTATCGGCGAGGCGCTTTCGAAGCTCTCCAAAAGCGATTCGGCAATCGCCTCCCGCATCAGCGAGCACGCGAGAATTATCGCGTTTCGAAACATCCTCATCCACGGGTACGCGGAAATAGACGACCGGCTCGTCTGGGACATCCTGGAGAACAAGCTACCGACGTTGCGGCGCGAAGTCGATGAACTACTGGCAAACGATTGACGCCGCAGACGGGCGAAATCCTTGCGTGAATTTTGCGTGGTTCGGTCCTGAATAGTCCTGCATCGTACTGCAAACAGCGCAACGAACGCCCCGGTAACTTACTGATAAATATAAACAGAATCAATCACTTAGCGGACTGAAAATCCGCGTGTCGGTGGTTCGATTCCGCCCCTGGCCACCATTTTTCTTAAATTTGTCAATAGCTTGCGGACAAGGTGTCGACGAGCCGCAGTGGCTTCCGCGTGAGTTTTGCGTGATTCAGCATTCAGTATTCGCCCACATCGATCGCCTTAGCCGATGACAAACGCGTACTCAACCTTTCATTCAATGATTGTCGAACGAACCTCATGGACGCACTGTCACTCGACTCGACGAGTTGCAGAATCTGATTCCGTACGCCGTCGGATTTGTTTAACCTGGAAGCAGCATCGATCGCCCGGTCATAAGCCTCCACCACATCGACGTTGGTCACCTCATAGCCCCACCCCTCACCCAGCCAGTGTAGCGCGGCCATTGCCGAACCGAGTGCAAATTCGGGCTCCGAGTCGAGGTAATCTCTCGCCGCTCTTGTCAGCGTTTTCGGATCACAGTGGCTCCGGCTGGCAAGTTCCAGCGCCAGATCAAAACGCTCGAGGTCTTTGGCTGTGGCAAACCACTTGCCCTCTTCTCCCGGCGTCGTGGCAATCAGGTCGGTCAGAATCTGTAACTTATCCTTTGCAGGATAGCGCTTCGCCACTGCACGAAAGCGCGCGATATACGAGTTGCCAACTGCGGCGTTTAGTCCATAGCGTCGATAAGCTTCGTCATGCAAACCGGACGAAATCAGAATCTCCTCGCAGGCCCGGTCAATCACGAAATCCGACTGGTTCAATCCTCGCGAAGCTTCCGCATACTGGACGGCCTCGGCCTTTTTTCCCAGGGCCAAAAGTGCTTCGGCTCCATAGCGACGGTAATGCCATATGGGGTGCCGATCTAGGTCTAAAAGATCAAGCAACTCCTGGTGCCGCCCCGCCACCTGCAGGCAGGACAAACACGCTGTCGCACCATGGAAATAGTTACCCGGATTCGGATCCGACCAACAAGACCGAAGCGTCGGCACCAGATCATCGGCCCATTTTGCGGCGATCTCCACCGAGCCGCAGATCTCACCCCAACGGTCACTTACCGGACCGAGGTAGTCGACACCGTCATCTGCCATGGCCTGCCAGAGCCGCTCAAGCCATTTGTTGCGA
>JAJSAJ010000365.1 GCA_024274855.1 Planctomycetota bacterium
CCATCCGTGGGTTTCCTATTCTTCTCATCGCCACACGTCGCACCCTGATCGGTGGGCCTTCCCCTCCCATCACCCTTGGGCGAACGTCTCTCTCATCCGTGGGTCGGCTCTGCCATCCGTGGGTTTCCTATTCTTCTCATCCGTGGTGCGTTTGCCACAAACTGCGACCGCCAAGTGTTATAATCTGGTCGGATCAGATTGAAAACCTATCCCAGTCGGAACGGGGTCATACTTCGGTAACTCTGTGATGGCTACAATCTTGGAGAGTGTCTTGATGAAACGACCCGCAATGACTTGTGGTTGGTGCTTGCACATTTATTGGGTTGTCGTCGTGGCTTTCATGGGAGGGCTTGGGGCGAGCGCCCGAGCGACCGAACAATTGGCCATCGACGGTGCCATATTCTTCGAGGCGGAACGATTCGACACGCGACATCCGGAGGAGGATGGGTTCGCCAGTGTGGTAAGCGAAGAACAGGCTAGTGATGGAATGGTCCTTTACCGGTTCCATCACGGATATGTAACCTATCGTCTGACCGTAGCTGAGGCCGGAAAATACAGGGTCTGGTTGCGGTATGCCGCACCTGGCGATGCACGCCTATCCGTAGCGATGGACCCTGCCGATTCGCCAAAGTTCGAGACCAGAACGGTTCCAGCGACCGGTGGCGCGGTGGGGCCCGGGGTCTGGAGATGGGCGTCTGTGTGGCAGGGTAAGCTATCGGCTGGCGAGCATGTCTTGGCACTCGGTTCGGCCGCACTGCGGCCCGATTGTCTGCTGATCACCTCCCGGCCCAACGAGCGTCCCACGGACAAGCTCCTGAGTCAAGTCAAGTGGCCGGGTGGTCCGCGTCTCCCGGAACTGAAGCACGAGCGGCGGATCGATCAGCATCCAAAATGGCTTGATCACCACTGGCGTGTTTGCTATGCCCATACCGAATGGAACCGCGAGACGACAATTGAGCAGTGGTGCGAAATGGCCGCCAAACGCGGCGCGAATCTGATTTGCGCCGCCGGCGAAATTCCGGCCGGAATGCTCAACGGCCAGCTCAAGCCGTTGCCGGTTGATCGCCAGGAGTTGCCGGCCGGCTATCAGATCGACTATTCGTGGGTCAAACGTTATACGGACGCTGCCCAATTCGCTCGGCCGGGAACGTTGTTTCGCGGCTACGGATTTAGCTTGCGAGACTGATTCACCCACGGGACGAGCCGCGTGGGGGGCTTGCCGGGAAGGAAAGGCTGCGGCCGTCAGGGTGCGGGGACCTTGATCGGGTCGATCATTCGGCTCGCTTCGTCGTCGCCGATGATCTGTTGTCGGTCGGGGTCCCACTTGATGTTTCGCCCCAGTCGGATCGCCAGGTTACCCAGGTGGCAGAGACTGGCCGAGCGGTGTCCGACTTCGACCGGAGCCACGGGGTCCCGACGTGTCCTGACGCAGTCCAGAAAATTGCGCACGTGTGCGGCGGATGCGTCGAACCGGAGCGTGCCGTTCGGGAACTGTGACGTGATCAGCGATGCGGGCTCACTGCGCGCCAGCCACGCATAAGCAGTCGCTTCGACCATTCCCTCGGTGCCCTCGAATCGCACACCAACCGGTCGCTTATTCGTCTTGCAAATCAGCTCAACACCGCTGGCATAACGACAACGAAACTCTGTCTCCAATGCCGTGTTGAAAAGACTTCCCTTGGGCAGCCACTTGGCCGACACATAGTCGATTTCGACCGGACCCGTGTTGTCGGTTCCCAGGCCCCATTGGGCCAGATCGTTCGAGTGCGCACCAAAGTTAGTCACTTGTCCGCCCGAATAATCATAGTTGAACCGGAATCTGTAAAGGCCACGATCCTTGTGGTAAGGAACTTGTGGCGCCGGACCTAGCCATTGCTTATAGTCGAAACCGTTGGGAACCGGCATCGGTGTCCATCCGGGGCCGGGACCGGCCTTGTTGTTGTAACCGACGTTGGTAATGACACGCTGGACCTTGCCAATACGACCGTCGCGTACGACCTTGCATACGTATCGAGTCAACGGGTTGCTCCGCTCCATACTTCCCGTCTGCAGAATGCGATGATGTTCGCGCACAGCCTTGACCATGGCTTGCCCCTGGCCGATCGTCAATGACAGCGGTTTCTCACAATAGATGTCCTTACCCGCCTCGGCTGCGCGGATGGTGATGGTCGCGTGCCAGTGATCCGGTACCACGATCGTTACGGCGTCGACATCTTTGCGGACAATGATTTCCCTGAAATCGTCGTAAGCTTGGCAGCCTCGATATGCACCAACGCCGAACTGTTTGCCATAGTGCGAGTCAACCTCTTTTCGAGCAGGTTCGCGGCCCAGGAATTGGTCCTCGGATTTGTATCCGTAGCTGGCTCGGTTTACGTCACAGACAGCGACGATCTGTACATCGGCGTTCTTCAGGAATTTGCGAAGAATACTAATCCCCTGGTTACCTGTGCCGATGCAGGCGACCTGAATTCGATTGCTCGGCGCGTTGGCTCCGAACACAGTGGAGGGAACGATCCAGGGTGCGGTCGCCCAGGCGGCGGCGGCAGCCTTCTTGAGAAAATCGCGACGGCCGGGAGGCGTTTTCAAGGTGGAGCGTTCAGGTTGCATGAGCGTTTTTCCTCCCGTGACATCGAGTATCGCATTCTTTTTTCAAGGACGTGACTTATTGTACCCGTAAGATCGCACGAGCGTCGAGTCTTGGACGAACGAAGATCTGTCGGCCAGAGTGTCCATATGTGAGAGACGCGCACACCGTCAACCGGTCTCTTCGGCGAACGCCGTCCGCGGATGGGGAGAAGACGGTGATCCCACGGGTGGCAGAGCCGACCCACGGATGGGGGATACAGGGGTGAGGTCGCTTGGTCGTCTTGGTCTCGTGGGTCTAAACGGGTGCGCTTTGGCCGTTTTTGTATGTGTTCGTTGTTGGTATCGGCATTGTTAGCAGATGGGCTTAGTTGACAAGTGTCGGGAATACTCCCATATTTAGGTTCATCTTTTTCGGAAGGTCGCCACTATATGGCTTTCGCTTGAAATGTTTTCCCCAAAGAGCGCACATATGTCGGAACCACAATCGAACGCCAAACCTGCAGACCTGATGAAAGCGGACGCGTGGCAATTCGAGTATCGTCAAAAATGTTCGCCACAAACCTCGAATCTCGATCTGTTGACGTACGGCACGTACCGCGTCGCTGCGAGGTCGTCGAGTGGCGAGTTGTTTCATCGTTGCGACGAGGCCATTTTGTTCTGTTTGGGGGCCGCGCCGCTGTTGGTCGAAGTCGCGGGGAGTCGGTACGCATTATCCTATTACGACACGATCTATATTCCGCTGGCCACGCCTTATCGAATCGTGAATGAGTCGAGTGACGAAGGTCTGATGGCGGTTTGCCGCGCGCCCGCGGAAAACCGCCATTCAGTATTTCATGCTGTTTGGCAGGAGGTACGGGTGAATGAGCAACGCATCCGCCACCTGGACGGGAAAGACGTGTTTTTGATGTTCGATGTCACGGAAGAAGCCGATAAACTTCTGGTCGGATACACTATTTACGAGCCTTTTACTCGCGCGTGGCCTCCGCACAACCACACGGATCAAGAGGAAATCTATATTTTTACGCAGGGCCGCGGAGCGATGGAGGTCTATGCGGAGGAAAAGACAAAAACCTTTGTACAGAGCATGGGAACGCTCGACGCGGCGACCATTCCTGTCCTTAATTATCATCCGGTATTCAGCCAGGAAGAGACATTGCATTTTATCTGGTGCCTGGCGGGCGCGCGGTACTGGGTGGGAGATAAACACAAGGAGTTCATGGATGCGTCGGTGGACGAACTGACAACGTAAGAAGACCACGGCTCGTTGAGTTGCAATCGATCGACGTGACGTGTTGGTCTGTTTGTCGGGTAGAAGTTGACCAGTGTGAATCAAGTTTAGGATTCGCCAATCAATAACTGTCGCACAAGTCCCGGACCCCCATGAGCTCGTCTCCTGGGTGAAGCAGTCTCGCAGCTGGAAGAGGCCATGGCGGACCGGAAAGCGAGCTTCGTTCCCAATAGGAGCGACAGTCATTGATACGCCGCTCCTTAGCGACCAACGGGAGTGGGTTGACAAAGTTCGAGCGGCAGCTTGCGGTGGTCCGAGGCCCTGTCTCGTTGGAGTCTTAGTTTGCCGCTTCTGCACGCCGCGGGCGCATGCTTTAGAGGACAGTGTGTCCCGTAAACCCTACAGCCTAGCGGGCACTGCCCGCGTTAGGTTGTAACTCTTGACTTGCGGGCTCAGCCCGCCTTATGAGGTGATTCATGAAGATGTTTTTGGACAGTGCGAAGACGGACGAAATCGAATACGCGCTGGAGATGTGGGATATTGATGGTGTGACGACGAATCCACGCCATGTTCAAAGTTCAGGAAAGTCGTTTCAAACGGTGATCGAAGAAATTGCCGAGTTGTTTGCGGGCACGGATAAGGCGGTAAGCGTGGAAGTGAATCCACATCTGACTGACTGGGAGGAGATTGTTGCCGAGGGCTTGAAGTTGGCCGAGATATCGCCGAGTTTTGTGATCAAAGTAGGAGTCAGTGAGTCGGGTTACAAGGCAATTCGAGAACTGACAGCCCGGGGGGTTCGGGTTAACGCGACGCTGATTTTCTCCGTGGCACAGGCTTGGCACGCCGCGCGCGCCGGGGCCGCGTACGTCAGTCCATTCCTCGGTTGGAAGGAACAGCACGGCGACTATGCGGAATCGTTGGTTCCCGAGGTAGCGGCGATGTTGGAGAATTACAACTATCGGTCGCTGATAATTGCGGCAGCGGTCCGGAACGCACGTCAAATAGCAGACGTGGCCTTGGCCGGCGCGCATTGTGTTACTGCGGCGATGGCTGTTTACGAGAACAGTTTTCGGAGCCCGTATACGGCTATGGGCGAGCAGATTTTTCAAGATGCGTGGGATGCGACGCCCAAAGCATAGAATGCGTTGCGGCCAGGTCGCCCCATGCCAAGGTCAAAGATCGGTAGGTGGGTGACGACGTTTCAGCGACCAACGGGAGCGGGTCATTGGGGCCCCGAGCGGTAGTCAATCCGGCACGGAAAAGGAGATGGGTGTGACCAGTTTCAAGGAGACGAGTGTGCGACGGCTCTATTTGAATGGGCAATGGGCTGATCCGAAAGATCCTATTTCGGTGATCAATCCCGCGACCGGCACGTTGGTTGCTCGGGTAGGCACGGTTGATCGCGCGGCGGTCGCTCGAGCGATTGCAGACGCGGCAAAGGCGGCTCGCCAATGGCGAGAAACGCCGGGGCGTGATCGCGGAATGCTGCTTTGGAAAGCCGCTGACGCCGTGGAGGAGCGGGCCGAGGAGATTGCTCGCGTGATCACGTTGGAAAATGGCAAGCCGTTGGCGCAGAGTCGTGGCGAGCTTGGCGTGACGATTGATCATTTTCGCTGGTTTGCCGCCGAAGCACAACGTGGTTACGGTCGCGTCGTGCCGAGCCAGGTTCGCCACAAGCGGCATCTGGTCATCCGCTGTCCGGTCGGCGTTGTCGGTGCGATCGCTCCGTGGAATTTTCCGTTGGTCCTTGCTGTGCGTAAAGTCGCTCCCGCACTTGCTGCCGGCTGTCCGGTCATTCTGAAACCTGCGAGTGCTACACCACTCAGTTCGGTGATTCTGGCCGAGGTGTTCGACGAGGTCGGGATTC
>JAJSAJ010000366.1 GCA_024274855.1 Planctomycetota bacterium
GAATCCAAACAGTTTGCTTCGCCGAGAGGCTTGCGAGCGGGGCGAGACGTGTTGCGAAATATGTGCGTGGAATGCCACGACTTACGCACCGTGCTTGCCAAACCCCGAACGCCCGACAATTGGCGGCGAACTGTGCAGCGTATGGCCGATCGTACGTCGCTGGTCAATCCAATTGACCAGACGAAACAGTGGCAAGTGACAGCCTACTTGATTGCGATTTCGCCCGAGCTTCAACAATCCGCCCAGAAAATGCGCGACCAGCAACGGATGGGGGAAAAGGCCAAGCAAGCGTTTCAGAGCGTTGGCGAATCAGGCACAACGCCGACCGTATTCAACCTGGAGCAGGCGAGAGGCGTGTTCGAAACAAAGTGTTCCGGTTGCCATCCAACAACGCTCGTGAAAATGTCACAGCCCGAGTCAGCCAAGGCTGCTCGGGCACTGGTGGCTCAAATGGTCGAGGAAGGATTGACGGCAAACAAAGAGGAGCTGGGTCAGATTATCGAGTACCTTACGAGAACCTATGGCAAAACATCGCAACCGTAAACCCGGATCATTTGTGCCGTTCGTAGCGAAGAGGGCCGTAAGTCAGCCTTCCGCCGCAGGGCGTTTGTGGGCAGTTTGGGATGAGGCATTCCTTCCCGAGAGGGAACATTCAACGCGGGAAAATAAGACATGAGTCCTGTAATCAATGCAGTTATGGGTGTTGCGTTCCTTGCCGTCGGTGCGGTGGCTACGGTTCTGATGCTATACCTTCAGGGCCGTCCATTGCCGACCAACCACGGGAAGGGAGCAGAGCCCGCTGAAGACCAGGACGAAACTTCGGGCGATCAGCCTGATGCAGAGCCGGATAAACAGCCCACTGATCCGAAGTTGGAGCCAGAAACAGAACCGACGCAGGCGGTCCGATCCGAAGAGCCGGTGGTGGCGGATGTCAAGCCGGTCAAAGTGACGTTAGAGCCGGGCGAACACTATTGGTGTGCCTGCGGAAGGTCCCAGTCTCAGCCATTTTGTGACGGTTCTCATCGAGGAACAGTGTTCAAGCCGCTTGCATTTACGGTCGAGAAGCAGAAAACGGCCGTACTTTGTTTGTGTAAACATACCAAAAAACCGCCGTATTGTGACGGTGCGCATCGGCACCTGAAACCGAACGGACCGGTGACGAAATCCGCGGATGCCGGCAGCAAACGGCCCGGCCCACCCCAGGCACGTAACACACCGGAAGAACCGAATCTGGAGCTGATTGATGCCCTTGCCAGAAACGGCTTGACCAAGACGGGGCATCACGGAGTTCTAGGTGCAATGGGGGTGCCCCCATCCGAACTGCCCCGGTGGGCGGATATTCAGATTCTCACGGCCCAGCTGGCCACGAAGCCCCTGATGGAGACGGTCGAAGTTGGTACCGAACTGGTGATCGGGCCCCGTGCAAAGAAGCCACTTCGTTTGCAAATCCCGCTGTTCGTGTCCGACATGAGTTTCGGAGCCCTGTCGCGCGAGGCAAAGGTGGCCCTGGCGACGGGAGCGGAGATCGCGGGGAGCGGAATCTGTTCCGGCGAAGGGGGCATGCTGCCGGCCGAACACGCTGCCAACTCGCGGTACCTTTACGAACTGGCTTCCGGGATGTTCGGCTACAGTGACGAGGTTCTTTCCCGAATCCAAGCGTTTCATTTCAAAGTTGGACAGGCAGCGAAGACCGGTATCGGAGGGCATCTGCCGGCCAACAAAGTGACGGGCTAAATTGCCGAAGTACGCCACTTGCCCAAAGGCCAACCGGCGATTTCGCCACCAGCCTTTTCCGCCCTGACGACGCCTGATCAGTACGCTCAATTCGCCGATCGAGTGCGTGAAGTGACCGGTGGTGTTCCAATTGGCATGAAAATGTCCGCTCAACATGTCGAAGATGACTTGGCGTTCGCACTGCGGGTCGGCGTCGATTATGTCATCTTGGATGGGCGCGGTGGAGCAACGGGGGCGGCACCGCTGCTGTTTCGAGATAATATTTCCGTGCCGACGATTCCGGCACTCGCCCGTGCTCGCCACTATCTGGACAGTAAAGGTCGATCTGATATCACCCTGATAATCACCGGGGGACTTCGCACGCCCGCTGATTTCATCAAAGCCTTATGCCTTGGAGCCGATGGAGTCGCCATTGCCAACGCGGCCATGCAAGCGATTGGGTGTATTGGAGCGAGAATCTGTAACACCAACAACTGTCCGTCCGGGATCGCGACGCAGCGTGAGGAGCTGCGTGCACGGCTGAATGTGGACGATTCCGCGGCTCGATTGGCCCGATTTCTGAAAGCGTCGACCGAGTTGATGGTCACGATGGCGCGCGCATGTGGCCATGCACATTTGAACGACTTCACGAGGAACGATATTACGACCTGGAAAAAGTCGATGGCGGATTTGACAGGCATTGCGTACGGCGGAGTGGACCACACTGCCACTTCGTAACTCGCGGCTCGATCTCACGAAAAGTGCGGGACCGCCTGGGACTTTACCCGACTCGTGCTGTGGCAAGGCTAGGAATTGGGTGGCACTGGCTCCGCCAGTGCTTGCAGGGCTATGGAAAAACCCGGAGAAGCAGTCTTTCCGGGAGGGTGAAGCTCCTGCTGAGCCTTTTGTTTGACGGCCAGAACGGCTCGGCGGGAGCCTCGCCCTCCCGTTTTGAGACGGAAACTAGTTCGATAACGCCACCTAGGCTCTGAAAAGTAACCCGACGCGTTAGCGAGGTGATTTCAACGTCAAAACCCTCTTGTGTAGACAGCGCTTTCCAAAATATCGCAACTTCAATACATACGCTTCGGGTTACCATTCCCAGGACATTCCTGGCTAAGTGGCGCTGTCCAACTCGTTCGAAAGGAGACCGATCAACGCACACTTGCAATGCGGTGAGTTGGCCGAACGGGTACAATATAGCCAGCCTAAGTACAGTAGCTGATCAAGTATGTTGTTTACCCTACGGGAAATGGACATTTCAAATGAAAAGGAACCATACGTGGCGTTGCGTATCGATCACGTCGGCTGCTTGCACTCTGGCATTTGCCGGTTTCGCACAGGCAGCAGCAACACCTCCACCGTTTCGATTGGCGACCTTTCGTGCCGATGTAACGATCCCGCTGAATCATCGATGCATGGGCGTTTTACCGACAAAATCAAAACGAATTGTCGATCCGCTGTTTGCCCACGGATTCGTGCTGTTGGGTGCCGACAAACCCATTGTTCTGGTCGCTGTCGATTGGTGCGAGATTCGCAATGGGGCCTACGAGCAGTGGCGGCACGTTCTGGCCGAATCCGCGGACACCTTGCCTAAACGCGTACTTGTCTCTTCGGTTCATCAACATGACGCGCCGGTTATCGACACGGGAGCGGCAAAGCTGTTGACTCAGGTCGGTTTGCAAGGCGAACTGTTCGACGAGGCATTTCACCAGAAGGCACTTCGACGCGTTGCCCGAGCACTGAAGGAAAGTTTGCAGCATACTGTGCCGATCACGCATATTGGCCTGGGCCAGGCGAAAGTGGAGCGGATCGCTTCAAACCGGCGAGTGGTTCATCCGGATGGGACGGTGCGATTTGACAGGGGAAGCAGAAGTGGTGGAAATGCATTTCATCGAAATGCGCCTGTCGGAGAGATCGACCCGTATTTGAAAACGATCAGTTTCTGGAACGCGAACAAACCGGTACTGGCCCTGCACTGCTACTCAACACACCCGATGAGCTACTACGGACAGGGAGGCGTCAGTTGGGATTTCGTCGGCATGGCCAGGCAACATCGGCAGGAAGATGATCCAAGTGTCGAGCAGATTTATGCTACCGGATGTAGCGGTGACACGACGGCCGGTAAGTTTAATGACGGATCCCCGGAGAACCGGCCGCGCCTGGCCGATCGCTTGTATCGAGCGATGATTGAAGCGTGGCGGGCGCGTCACCTTCACCCGTTGCGGACAATCCAATTTCGGTCGACAACGTTGGACCTCGAGTTTCACCCGGCGGAACGTCTGACCGAAGCGGCCCTGCGA
>JAJSAJ010000022.1 GCA_024274855.1 Planctomycetota bacterium
CGAGGAAAAACCGGACTTGCGTGTTGTCATGCTGTCGACCTATGACAATCCGACCTACGTAGCACGCAGTGTCGCACTGGGGGCTACCGATTACGTGTTGAAGGAGTCGGGACGTGACCAATTGATTTCCGCGATCACACGCGCGGCGACCGGACAAGAACCGGCGGAGGACAGTGTCCTGAGACGCGTGAAGGAGACGATGAGTCGCAAGCGGGATAACGTAAGTCGTGACGAGATTCCATTGACCAATCGCGAGCTCCAGGTGTTACGTCACGTGGCGCTCGGTTTGAGCAATCGGGAGATTGGCCGTTCGCTCGGCATCAGCATCGAGACCGTGAAGGAGCACGTGCAAAACATTCTCCGGAAGATCGATGCTTCCGATCGGACGCAGGCTGCCGTTTGGGCGATCAAGAAGGGGCTTGCCTAGACCCCCGGCGTTGCAGAGCACCGAATGTACGATGGGCTTGTAGCTTTGTCTTTACTCACATCTGTCCGTTGGCCCGGTGTCGGCGGAAGGAATGACTGATCGGCTACAAACAGACGAAAGCGACGGCATTGGCCCCCGTCGGGTTTGGGGTGTCGGTTTATGCCGTTGAATGAGACGCGCGCTGCGGCACGTTGAGCCGGTTTCTCGTCAATCCGATCGTCTTACCCGTTGGCGCGGGGATGGGCTTTGCGATAGGCCTCGCGAAGGCCGGCTGTGCTGACGTGTGTATAGATCTGGGTTGTCACCAGGCTCTTGTGTCCAAGTAATTCCTGGACGCTTCGAATGTCAGCTCCCCGGTCCAGAAGATGGGTCGCAAAGCTATGTCGGAGCGTATGGGGTGTGGTGCGAAGGTCGAGGCCGGTTTGTTTCAGGTACTTCTCAAGCATTCTTGCCACACTGCGGGTAGTTAGACGCCGACCAAACTTATTCACGAAAACTGGGCGTTCGGCTTCGGCACCACGGGCCAGGTGGCGGCGAGCTAGCCACGCGTTAATTGCATCGATCGCGAACCTTCCGAGTGGTGCCAGGCGTTCCCGTTTTCCTTTGCCTCGCACGTGAACCAACCCGCTTTTCAAATCCAGGTCTGGCTCGTCGATTGTTACCGTTTCGCTGACACGCAGGCCGGCCGAGTACATTGTTTCGAGGATGGCGCGGTCGCGCAGGCCGAGTGGCTGGTCCAAAGGAGGTGCTGCGAGGAGCCGTGAAATCTCGTCGGTCGTGAGAAAATGCGGAAGCTTTCGGTCGGGACGCGGGTTGCGCAGCGGCTTGGCCGGATTGCTGTCAACCATGTTTTGACGTTGGGCAAATCGGAAGAAGCTGCGTAGAGATGCCAAGTGGCGAGCTACTGACGTCTTGGCGTATCCGGCATCATGCAGTGCGGCCACGTATTGGCGAAGATCGAGTGACGTGATTCCGGCTGGTTCTGGAGTACTCCCCCGCTCGGCCTCTAGGAATTCGATCAGGGCCGTGAGGTCTTCGCGATACGATTTGATGGTCAAGTTCGACGCGTTGCGTTCGACTTGCAAGTAACGCAGGAATTGGGCCGTTGCGGTCCACATGGGTCAACCCACCTATTCGGCCGAGTCGATGCGCACGCTCGGCCGCAGTCGCCGGCTGGAAACGGTTCGCCGCTTGGGCCCGACCCCAGCACGGCAATTACTAGAGCAGATCGTCCGCACCGGCGTTGTCGGTGGTCTGCGGAAGCTCGAACCTGCGTCGTGTCGCTTGGTGCTTCGGACGTGGGACTGCCTGACGAATCTTTTGACTCAGCACGGCTGCGTCATACCACGTAAAGCTGAGATCCTGGTCCGAGGCGTACCGACCCAATGTGCGTAGCGTCTCCGAACGGTTCTCGTCGTCAAACAAGAAAATGTACCGCTCTTTGCCTTTTACGAGTGCCAAGACGTTGATATCCTTGCTCACCTTAAGTCATCTCCTCTGAGCGGTCGCATCTCTCACAGGGCGGCTGGGCCGCAACCAGCTCCGAGCTACCGCTCGGGGCCACACGGGTCCGCTCCCGTTGGTCGCTGAAACGTTGTCAAAAACTCAACAATCTTTGAAGTTAGTAATACAGGGCGGCAGGGCCACCTTTGGGCCTGCTACCGGTCGGCTCCGAATAGCACGCTTCCGTTGATCGCTTAACTCCGTCAGCGATCAACAGCCTGCGAGGTTCGTAGTTACGTCAGGTGTAATCGACAGAACCTCGACGTCATCGTCGTCCGGTCCCTACGTCATATCGGCCAATTGGCCACCGCCAGGCCACTCGCGTTTTTCCGGCGCCGCCCCGAGCACTCAAGGTTTCCGCAATGTGCAAATAGCAACAGAAACGTATAAAGTCCTCGCTCCGCGTAAGATAGCCCTCCCAACCTCCGTACCGCGCGTCGTCGCGAAAGAAATAGTACTGCTCCAGACGCTCGGTCACACGTTCGTCATTACCCCGATATATTCGCGTATGTGAAATGATTGGATTCGGTTGAGGGTTCTGGGGTGGTCGGATCGGAGACGGCGGGGGCGGTATGAATCCCCGAGGATCCGGCCAATCAGGCGGCAAGTCCGGCGAATTCACTTCAGGGAAGGGGGCAGGCTGGCTCGGTGGAGGAACTGGAAGCGGCTCCGCGGGTTGATTGGCCGTCTGCCGAATCGCATGGTCCGACTCGGTCTCGGCTGGCAAATCCGGAGTCTGAGTCTTCAACTGCTCGCGCGCAAGTGCAAACTCGGCTTCCAAAACCAGACTGTCTGGAATGTACTCTTCGTCCGGAGTTCCCCAGGGCAGGCCATACCCGACCGGTATCGGATGAAACGACGGATTGGCGGCGAACCAATCGACCGACAGTCCGATTCGTGGCGGATAGTAGGGCGAATAGTCTGTGACCGCGCCTCGGATCAACACGTCAACGCCCATGTCCCGAGCCAGTTGTTGGAAGTTCGTGGCCACATTGATCTCAATGCGTTTGGCCTCGATGAACTGCCGGACAACACCTGGTGGCACAACCTCAAAGCCCGGGATCTGTTGCAGCTCGGCATAGTATGCCAGAGCTACGTCATCCTGGTTAATCGTCGGGTCGGTCGACAGATTGAAAAAAGGCAGAATGGCAACGCGGTGTAGCTGTGGAAAGGGATTGTGTAGCTGGGGCTGATGACGCACCTCGGGAATCGCAGCACATCCGCTGCAATATGCTAGCACCAGAAGGATTCCGAGACGCGTTTGCATGGCCAATTTTGGTGTCGTGGAACGGAGTAGATTTTCTGACGACTGGCCAGCGATTGCTGATCAGCGCGCACAAGATGCTGCAACCGGCAAAACGGCTACCGTCCTTGTTATCGGTAAAGTCCCCTTATCTTCTGCAGCTTATTTGATCGTGAAGTGTCCGATTTGGTTGCGGGGCATTGATCGTAAGGTGGTCCAGGTAGGTCCCGCTTGCCGAGCGGGACATGGCGTAATCCCGGACGCTACAAGAGGTTTGGAACTGCAGCCGGGACCTGTTTGCCTGCTGCTGGACCGGATTGCGATCAAGGCC
>JAJSAJ010000367.1 GCA_024274855.1 Planctomycetota bacterium
CCTGGCCATTCCATCGTCAAGGCACGCCAGGCGGGCCTGCACCCCAAGGCGATCCTTTTTAAGCCGTTTCGTCTGGACCAGTTACTGGAAACCGTTGAAACGATTCTCGACTTCCACGCCAATCTGTCCCAGGTATGATCGGCCACACCTTTGCGGCGAGTGCGGATTCCACATTCTCCTCGCACAACAACCCCTTGGTGTTGGCTTGCAGGTGGGGAACTGTTCCACGTAGCGAGGCGCGTCTTTCGGCTGCTTCACACGTCCACTCCGAGTTCGTTGCGGCCTCTTGGATTTCATCATGATCGTTCTCTCCCTTCTGCTGGTGCTCGTGACCTTGCTCGGCCATCTGGCATTGTGGACATGGCTTTACAATCGGCTGCACGCCTCGGGGTTTTCCACGGGCGTCGTGCTCGCCTTGGAAAAACTGACCATGGTCCTGGTGACCGTCTCCGCGGCTTTGCTGACCGTTGAAATGTCTAGCCGCCGGCCGTTTGTTTCGGGTGCCCCCTGGGACGGAGTAGACCGTCTACTGATGGCTTATGCACTTGCATGCTGGATAATGCTTGGCCGAGTCGTGTTCAAATGGATCGGACAGCGATCAAGTCCTCGCGACCAATCTGCCCTCATATCGAACCACACCGAACGGTTAACCATGAAGGACCATGCGGGCGATCGGCTTATTGGAAGACGATCGACACGTTTGGCCGGTGCGATTCCACTGAATCAAATCCTGGACGTCCATTTCCAGCACAAGACGATTCGCGTGGAGAACCTTCCGGAGTCGCTCCACGGCTTGCGCATTGCTCAATTGTCCGATTTGCATTTCACCGGGCAATTGACACCACGTTTCTTTGAAACGGTCGTTCACCGCGCCAACGCATGGCAACCGGACCTGGTCTGTTTAACGGGCGATCTGGTCGACAAAGCAGCTTGCATCGACTGGATCCCAGAAACGCTCGGGCGTCTGGTCGCCCGATGCGGGTGCTACTTTATTTTGGGCAACCATGATCAGCGTCTTCCCGATGTTTCACGGCTACGTCGGGCACTGACCGATGTTGGGTTGGAGGATCTAGGCGGTTCCGCCGTTATTCGCACGATTGCCGAAACGCCCGTGTTGCTGGCGGGCAATGAATGCCCCTGGTTTCCACCTGCTCCGAATCTGCCGCGGCAGGCTCATGCTCCAGGCAGCGTGCCGATTTTCTCCATTCTGCTGTCACACTCGCCCGACCAGTTGCCGTGGGCCCGTCGAGAGGGCTTCAACTTGATGCTTTCGGGGCACACTCACGGCGGACAGATTCGTTTCCCTTTGGTCGGCCCGGTTGTCTGTCCCAGTCGTTTCGGAGTTCAATATGCATCCGGCCTGTACTGGGAGCCGCCCACTTTGATGCACGTCAACCGCGGCTTGTCCGGCGTCCATCCATTGCGTTTCGGGTGCCCTCCCGAGGTCACGCTGCTGGAACTTCAAAACGAGGACTGGCGGCCTTGATCGTAAGCCGGTCCGGGTAGGTCCCGCTTGCCGAGCGGGACTTGGGATAATCCAAGATGCGGCAAGATGTCTGGAACTGCAGACGGGGACCTGTTTGCCTGCTGCTGGACCAGCTCGCCGCCGAGAGTTCTCCCTCTTCCATAACACTTACGGCGAGCGCCGGCACACCAGCGTTCGCGTCTGCGTGCTAACCGATCGCCTGCGTTGGTTGGGCGAGCTTGACACCCTACTTGGTCCGTCGCCCAACACGACCTTACGGCAAGACAAAGTCGACGACCAGCGGCAGATGATCCGAGGCTTTTCGCGCGGTGGCCGTGCGCGAGGCGAAGCTGTGGTCGACCTGCAGTTGGCCACGGCAATAGACTCGATCCAAGGCGCGCACCGGCAGCACGGCGGGAAAGGTCTTCCGCCGACCGCAGGCCGCCTTGAAGCCGGCCGGCTCCAACAACCTGCGTCCCAGTGTTCCCCAAACATCGTTGTAATCGCCGGCTACGATCACGGGCGTCTTGCGGTGGGCATGGGCATTCGCGAGCTTATCCAGAATCCGCTTGACCTGGATCGACCGTTCGAAACCGGCCAGCCCGAGATGAACGTTGAACAACCAAACCGTCCGTGTTTGCCGTCCCTTGCGAACTCGGCAATGGGCCGCCAAGGCGCGCCGCCGCTTCTTCATCCGAACGGTCAGCTCGACATCGGAAACGTCGCACAGCGCGAACCGGCTCAAGATGGCGTTGCCATATCGACCTTTTTTCAGTTTCACATTCGGCTGAAAAGCCCAGTGTCGCAGTTTCAACGCGTCCGACAACAGCTCAACCTGCCGATGGCCGCCTGATCGAGGTGCACCATCATCAACTTCCTGCAGAAGAACGATATCCGGGTTACAGTGGGCAATCGTCCGAATGGTCCGCTGCAACTCATAGCGCCGGTCCACGCCGCCGATACCTTTGTGAATATTGTACGTCAGCAGTCGAAATTGCATGATGTGTGGCACAATGGTAATCGTTAACGAATTCAGTTGCCGATTCGTTAACGTAAATGGAGGAGACCACTTGTCGAGAGCCCCCCATGGGCTTGTCCCATGGGTGAACACGTTTCGTACGCTAAAGTGATGAGCGAAACTTCGCTCCCTCCCCGCCGCCTTCGGCGGCGGGGAGGGAGGGGGGGCTTTGGAGTGACATGCTGCTCTTAGCTCAAAGACTCGCTCACCAACGGCACAAGGCCGTTGGGGTCGATCAACCGAAAAAACAGCAGCCGGATACAAATCCTACTGCCGACAGCTAAAGTGTTACGGAATATAATTAGGCCCTATTGCAGAATCACGGTAAGCGAACGCGCACCGTGAGCTCCGATGACAAGCGATTGTTCGATATCGGCCGTCTTGGACGGCCCTGAAATGAACATGCCGAATTGGATCGAGTCGAGTGCGATGCGTGCATACGCGTCGTGCATATTGTGCACGATTTGATCGGCCGGAATCACCAGCACCAAGTGCTGCGTAATCAGCAGTGCCGCACGGTGCCGAATCAGCTAGTCGGTGAACCAGACGGCGCCGTTCTCGGCCACGCCAAAATGGCATGGGACGATACAGACGTCCAGGCACTCCAGCTGATGCGGATCGTCCAGCGTATCCCAATCCTGTCCTCGCGATTCGACGCCGGCCAATCGAGACCAGACGTTTTCGGCCTCTCGATAGACTTCGATCTGGTTGAGGCATTCCTGCAGCGACTCGGCATCAGCCGCTCGAAGAACATGGCCGCCAACCGCTTCGACGGTCGAGCAGAATTGCGCGTTCAGGTCCGGATAGGTTGTCCAGGGTCCGGAGGTATCCGGCAGTGGTGTGTCGGGTATCGAACTGGCCCGCAGCGCATCGAGTATTTGTTTTTTAGCGTTCATCACGTTCCTGGTAGATCTGTCGGAAGCTCTTCTTGGGCATCTCGGGCAGGTCGCGTTGCTGGCCCCACGCATTGAGGCGGTTGTAGACAAGAGGGCGGGGCAGCTTGGGAAGTACCCACCGCGCGACCCGGCCACCCAGGTTATACAGCCAGGTCCGTTTGAAGACGAAACTGGCCCCCTTCATCATCAACCGCTTGGACCACGGCAGTTGCCCCTGCTGGACCACTTCCCATCGCAGATCGAGCAGTGATTCGTGCAGCGGTATCTTGACCGGGCATACGTCACTGCACGATGCACACAAGCTACAAGCGAAGGGAAGCGAGTGGTAGGTTTTGACATCGCGGGTTGCGTTCAAAACCGACCCGATTGGGCCGGGAACCGTGGCGTGATAGCTATATCCGCCGCTGCGCCGATAGACCGGGCACGTATTCAAGCACGCTCCACACCGAATGCACCGCAGCGCATCGCGAAAAGTGTCACTGGCTCGCAGCGTACATCGCCCATTGTCGACCAGAACCACATGCAACTGGCCACCGGGAACCGGTCCTTGGAAATGTGACGTATAGGTGGTTACAGGCTGGCCGGTGGCGTTACGAGCCAACATACGTGTAAAGACCGCCAGATCGGCGGCACGCGGAATCAGCTTTTCAATTCCCATGCACGCGATGTGCAACTTGGGCAGGGACACGCCGATATCGGCATTTCCTTCGTTCGTACAGACAACGAACCCACCCGTCTCCGCAATGGCAAAGTTGACACCCGTGATTCCAGCTTCGGCCGCCATGAACTTGCCTCGCAGATGTTGTCGCGCGGCTTCGGTCAGGTAGTTCGGGTCGCTCGCGCCCTCGTCCGTTCCCAAGTGCTCGTGGAACGTCTGCCCAACTTCCTCTTTCTTGATATGAATAGCCGGCAACACAATGTGACTCGGTGGCTCGTTCCGAAATTGAACGATGCGTTCGCCCAGATCCGTATCAACGACCTCGATCCCATGCTGCTCGAGAACCGGATTCAGGCCGCATTCCTCGGTCAGCATCGACTTGCTCTTGACGACGCGCTGCACTTGATGCTGTTGCAGTATTTCCAGGACGATCCGGTTATGATCGTCCGCCGTGCGGGCCCAGTGAATCTGAATACCGTGTCGAGTCGCGTTCTGTTCGAACTGTTCCAAGTAGTCGGCCAGATGGGCCAGCGTATGGGACTTGATCTGTTGGGCACGGTCCCGCAGCATTTCCCATTCGGGCACGCAGGCAACTGCTTTGTCCCGTTTGGCACGCACAAACCAGAGTGCCTGATCGTGCCAATGCGCTCGCTCGGCATTTTGGATAAACCGAGCGGCATCAGCGGCATGTTCGATTCTTGGTTGAACCATGGCGGTTATTTCTCGTTGGAAACCTCGCGACCCGCGAGGATTTGTGCGATGTGCATAATCTCCATCCGTATGCCCTGCCGCTGAAGCAGTCCTGTCATATGCATCAGACAGGACATGTCCGGTGCGGTCATCACTTCCGTTCCCGCACGCTGATGATCGGCGATTCGGTCCAGGCCCATCGAGCAGGAGACGGCTTCTTCATTGATCGAAAAGGTGCCGCCGAACCCACAACACTCGTCCGTTCGTTCAAGCTCCGAGAACGTGATACCCTCCAACGGTTCGAGCAACTGGCGCATCTTGCTGAACGAGGCACCAACCCGCTCGCTGCTGCTGGCCAGGCGTAAATGACGTAAGGCATGGCAGCTTTGATGAATGCCGACTTTGTGCGGAAAGCTGCCTTCGACCGGGTCGATCTTCAGCACATCGACCAGAAACTCGCAAAACTCGTAGGTTTTTCCGACCAGTTCCTCAAATCCAGGCTGGCCGTCCAGGTACTCGCGATAGTGGTGCCGGACCATCGCGACACAACTGCCCGAGGGGCAGACCACATAGGGATAGTCCTTGAACGTCTTCAAGAACTTGAACGCCAGCGGGCGAGTTTCATGGCGACAGCCGGTGTTTGCCATCGGCTGACCGCAGCATGTTTGCTGGGTGGGGTAGTCGATTTCAACGCCCAGTCGTTCGAGCACCTCGACCGTGGCCACCGCCACGTCCGGGTAAAACTGGTCGACGTAACAGGGAATGAATAAGCCGATCCGCATGTTTTCCACCACCAAGAGACCATGGATTCTCGCGACAAGCCCCGATTATACCCCCAGATCACGCCGCTGCGTAGCATGGGGACAGTTTGAAGAAGAAACCCGGCAGAGCGTCGGTGCGAGGCCCCCCGACGCCGCCGCGCCGACCTTGACACATCCCAAAAAGACCACAAGACTACAACACTCGGAATGTGTGGGCTCCGCCCGCAATAGCCCGCATCAGCTTACTTGAAAAGATTTCTGGTGTGCCGGCGCTCGCACTGCGTGTTGATCGACTGGATGCGTTGGTCCGGCGAGCTTGACACCCTACACGGGCGGCGGCCGTAGGCCACGTTAGGGATTTGCATCATGGAAAAACTTCGGCTTGGCATAATCGGCGTTGGCTCGGTCGTTCGTGAGATCTATCGGCACTTATATTTCCACAGCGACTATTCGCGTCTGCTGGATATCGTCGCCGTTGCCGACCCAAATGAAGCGTTTCGCGCCGCCTTCTGCGACATGTACAACATTCCACCACAGCGGCAGTTCGCGGATTACGCGGATATGCTCGCCGCAGTCGACCTGGACGCGGTCCAGGTGAACACGCCGGACCATATCCACGCGGCACCGACCATCGCTGCGTTGGAGGCTGGGCTGGACGTGGTTGTTCCCAAGCCGACGGCCGCGACCATTGCCGACGCACACGCCATGATTCACGCGGCTCAGAAAGCCGGTCGCCTGCTGGCTATCGATTTCCACAAACGGGAAGATCCCAGAATTCAACAGTGCAAGGCCCGATATCAAAGCGGACGGTATGGACAACTGCAATCGACTACCTGGTACATGCTGGACAAACTGAGCGTCGCGGATCCGAACGAAGAAACACCTTTCTTCGCATCGCCCAACTTCGCTGAAGTGAATACTCCGATCTCGTTCCTGACGGTGCATATGTGCGACGCGCTGATGCAGATCGTGAACTTGATGCCGGTGGAAGTCCGGGCGACGGGCTACAGTCAGAAGTTGCCCGCCCTGACACCTCGCCCAGTCAAAGGCTATGACCTTTGCGATACCGAAATCCGATTTCGCGGCGGTGCATTGGCACACATCATCACCGGTTGGCACCTGCCCAATACGGCACACGCCACGACAGTCCAATCGAGTCGCCTGATCTGTACCGACGGGATGGTCGACCTGGATCTGGACAAACCGGGCTATCACGAGCTGCATCCGGACGGCATTTCCGAGGTGAATCCGCTGTTTCTGAACTTCGAGCATGACGGATCGGTGACCGGCTACGGCATCTCGTCACCGGGCCGCATGTACCAGAAGTTCCTGGCCTATCGCAACGGACAACTGAGCTCGGAGGAAGTGGCACAAATGGCCGACCCCATGCGATTGGGATTCTTCACCACGTTGGTCTGCCAGGCGGCAGAAGACAGCTTGCGCGAAGGCCAGACCGGAGCTGACGGGGTTGCTGACGGGGTCACGGACGGGGTCACGGACGGGGTCACGGTGGGCCGGCCGATCGATTTACGCAGTTTATGTGTCAGGCAGTTGGGAGAGGACGCGGCCGGGCAGTATCTCGGCTAGTCCGCGCGAGAGTCTCAGGTTGTGACATGCACGCGTATGTTGTCCGACAGACAATTTCGTTGTGGCCATGGACGGCGTTAGGTTTACTGTGGGACGGCTCCACCAGCTGAAGCAGGCGGCTTCTTTTTCCGGACCCGGTGTGGGGTGCTGGTCCTGGTAGGTTTACTGTGGGACGGCTCCGCCAGCTAAAGCAGGCGGCTTCTTTTTCCGAGGCAGCCATGCTTCCAAGGGGGGGCGATAGCTTGGAGTGATCTCCTCTTGGGAGGGGTGGGGCACAAGGATATTGCTTCTTTCATGCCATGGGGTTAGACTAAACCGCGTCTCAGCAGAAGTAGTGATTCTGTCGTTTTTTCCGTATGGGAACCGCG
>JAJSAJ010000368.1 GCA_024274855.1 Planctomycetota bacterium
ACGTCCGTCGGTGACGCGGGAACACATTCGGCCATCCGAGACGTATAGAGGGAGCGTGTTTGCGCCATTGTCCGTTCAACATTGTCCGTTCAACGATTTGGTTGTGGCCGTAGGCCACGTGAGGAGAACATGCATGTCGAATGCCAACGATCCATCCATGGTTCTTACACCGAGGACGATAGGCACGCGTGTCAGGTCCATTGACGCGTTGCGAGGGTTCACAATGCTGTGGATCATTGGCGGCGGCGCGGTCGTGAGTTCCTTATGGCATATTTGGCAGAACCCGACCACGGAAATGCTGCGGCTCCAGATGAAGCACGCGGGATGGGAAGGCTTTCATTTCATCGATCTGATTTTCCCACTTTTCCTTTTTCTGGTGGGCGTCGTCCTGCCGTTTTCCATTTTGGGGCGCGTCGAGCGTGGTGTTCCCCGTCGCCAACTGTACCTTCATATCGCGAAGCGAACGGCCATACTGATTCTGCTCGGCTGGATCAACTACGGTTTGTTGCATTTTCAATGGAGCGAGATGCGATGGTCCACCGTCTTGGGCCGCATCGGCATCTGTTATGGTCTTGCGGCATTGCTGTTGATACATGGCAACTGGAAAGTGGAGATGCTACTGATCACCTTGATTCTTGTCGGTTATTGGGCGGCCGTCATGTTTGTCCCGGTGCCCGGCGTGGGAGCCGGCGTGCTGACACCGGAAGGATGTTTGACAACCTATCTTGACCAGCAGCTGTTGCCCGGAAAACTGGGGCTGGGGCTGTACGATCGCCAGGGAATACTATCCACGTTCACCTCGCTGGCAACGACACTTGTCGGAGTACTCGCCGGCCGCTGGCTACGTTCCGATTGGTCGAGTAACGTCAAGACGCTCGGCCTTCTTGTGGCGGGACTCGTAACGCTCGGCGCGGGTTGGGCGTGGGGGCGAACGTTTTTCATTAGTCGAAACGTGTGGACGAGCTCTTTCGTCTTGTATGCGGCGGGGTGGAGTCTCTTGCTACTTGCCCTTTTCTACTGGATCATCGATGTAAAAGGGTACACAAAATGGTTTTTCGTTCTGACGGTTATTGGAATGAATGCCATTACCATCTGGGTTGGCCAGCATGCGATCGACTTTGGCTACACGGCTGACTTTCTGGTTGGGGGAGCGATCAGGAATCTGACCAACATCCAGCCGACCATTCTCGCGCTGACGGAATTGACCCTAAAGGGGGTGTTCCTTTGGTTCTTGTTTCGCCATCACGTGTTCTTGAAAGCGTGACCGCACCGACGCTTCCAAACCGTAACCGTTCACGCGAATGAGGATTATGGAACCGTGAAACGGACATCGCGGTAGTGTCGGAGAACCCCTTTACTGGCGGGTTCTGTAAGGCTGGCGGCGACGATTTTGGTAGGGTTGCCAATGGAGCAGTTGGACTTACGCAACATAGCGGTCAAGCATGTGAAGAAACTTGGATCGCTACGAGATGTCTGGGTCGATACGAACCGTTGGTCCACCGCAGCACAGCAAGAAGTCAGAACGGTGCTTCCAAAGTGTGTGATTCAGATCGAAACGACCCCATAAACCGCCTTGCCTTTGCGGCTCTTGGAGTATCGTTTGCGCGGCTATTCGGTCTCTTCACGAATCACTTCGATAAAACGGAGAGTAGGTTCGACGGCCGTCTTATTCGATGGTTTAACCACAAGTTCGACAGTCAGCACGTCAGTTACAGGAACGGCTCGATACTGCACTAACAGGGCAGCGCCGGGCTCGTCGCCCAACTTGACGACATCGACATCCGTTTGCACGACGCGCTGCTGAAGTTTGATATCGAATTGGGCTATCGGAACTGCCTCGGCCACCGGCGATCGAAACCCCAATCGAACGGTGTATTTGGCAGGCGGTTGCCCCGCTTTGGTGTCGATCAACGGCACGACGCATCGTGTCAGTCCGCGGCATCCCGATGTGAATAACCATGGTTTGTCCGTCCCGGGAATTGAAACCCCCTTGAAATCATGGGCGAAATAGGTCCCGCCAGGCGAGATCGTCTCTTGCAAGTCGAATTTGACACCATAATTTGGAAAATGATTGTAACGACTTGTATTCGGATTCGGATACGCGAACCAGACTGTTCCTTCATCGTCCTTCATGTCGGCGACGGCACCCAGGTTGATGGCCGCGTGCTGGACCGGAAATGAAGTTCCGGACGTTACGAAGACCGTCCAGGGTTGTGTCCGTTTCGGTTTGCGCCTTAATGCCACGGTGCAGCGCACCGGATACGAACATGTGCAACCGGCGGCTGCCTCGGCAGACAATAACATGCCACAGGCAGGGATCAGACTGATGGCGCATCCCGGTCGATACGCACCGAAAAGAGTAACGCCGCGGTCCTTGGCCAAATCATAGAATGCCGTGCATGCAGACCGATAGAACAGACCGTCA
>JAJSAJ010000369.1 GCA_024274855.1 Planctomycetota bacterium
AAGTCGATTCGAAGATCGCGACATCATGCGAATTGCCGAGAATTCTTCGTGTCTGGATATATTGCCACCCGAGGAGATTCCGGAACGATGGATTGAGCTGACGTCATTCGACTTGATTTTTGTCGACTGGACGGACCTCACAGGGAACGTGCAAGGGGCTTCAGAGCGCTGGCGCGCTGTTCAAGACTGGGTGGCCGCTGGTGGCACATTGGTGGTTTATGGGGTGGGCTCCGACTCCAAGCGACTGCAACAGTTGGGCGAGTCGATGGTCGGGGTGGGCGAGCCGAAGACGGCGTTGAGACGTTGGAAGAAGCCGTCGACCAAACGATTTGGCAAGAGTGTGCAAGGACTTAACAAGACCAATGCGTATTACGGGGGGATGGGTGTGACCGCCGTGGCACCCCAGCCTGCCCGTTCCAAGCAAGGGAAGCCGTCATCGGTGAAGCGAAAGCCCAACTTGGCGTTTCATATGTGCGATCTTGGAATGGGAAGAATCGTGGCGATCGAGTCGGACGACCCATTTCCGGGCCGAGCGGTCGATTGGGCGTGGTTGCTCAACACATTGCGTCCGAATCGCTGGCAATGGGAGAAGCGACACGGCATGTCGCAAACTCGGGGCAATCCCGACATGTGGACATTGTTGGTGCCCGGCGTGGGCACCCCGCCGGTCGGCACATTTCTGGTGCTGATTTCCGTATTCATTATTTTGGCAGGCCCGGTCAACTATTTGGTTTTGCGCCGGTACAAGCGTTTGTACTTGTTGTTGGTCACGGTCCCCGCAGCGGCGGCGGTGGTGACCACGGGTGTTTTTGCCTATGCGATTCTGGCCGACGGATTGGGTGTCAAGGTCCGAATTCGGAGTGTCACGCTGCTGGACCAGTCGCGAGGTCAAGCGGTCAGTTGGTCACGGCAGACGTACTATGCCGCACTTGTACCTTCCGGAGGGCTTGTCTTCCCGGAGACCGCCGCCGTCTATCCTGTCCTGCCGGACTCCAGTCAAGGGCGATCCTGGGGCAACACGTGGGAATTGGCTTGGGAGCCGGGCCAGCAGCGGCTGGTCCGAGGCTACATGAGATCACGCATCCCTGCCCAATTCCTGGTGATCCAGCCGACTGCCAGCCCGGCGCATCTGACGGTGCAGGCCGCCGACGGCGGGCAACCTGGCAGTGGTGCCGGTACGATCCAGCGAGTGACAAATCAGCTCGGGACGCGTGTGGAGCAGTTGCTGCTCTGTTCCTCGAGCAAGAAGTATTATTGGGCAAAGGGCCTGGAGCCTGGTGCGGATGCCAAGCCCGAGAAGATCTCTCCAACGTTGGCCACCGAACGTCTGACGCCGCTTTTCAACGCCAATCGGCCAGCCTTGCCGGCCGGTTTCAATCCGGCCGATGACCGGTCGTTCTTCACGCGTGGCTTCAGGGCGTTCGGACCTTGGGGGGATGGTCCCGGTTTCTCGAACAGTTTGATGGAAGTGCGATTGCGTGATGCGTTGGCGGCGGCCAGTCAGTTGCCACCACGTAGCTACGTGGCAATTGTGCAGGATCCCGAGCAGGTTCCGATTGGTGTCGAGCGAGCCGAGCATTTGGCCTGTTTTCACGTGATCATTGGAAGGTGGTGAAGCCATGACCAACGGACAGCCAATGATCGAGCTGCGTCGTCTTTATCGCTTTTTTGGTGAGACGAAAGCGAACAATGATGTCTCTTTCAGCGTGGCACGCGGTGAAGTGTTTGGTTTTATCGGTCCCAATGGGGCCGGAAAGACGACCAGTATGCGGATTCTGGCGACTCTGGATCTGCCAACGTACGGCGACGCGTTTGTCGATGGGTTTTCGGTGATTAACGACCCGGATCGCGTCCGCCGCCGACTTGGCTTCATGCCTGATTATTTCGGCACGTATGCCAATGTGAACTGTGCCGAATACCTTGACTTTTTTGCTCGAGCCTATGGTCTGACCGGTGCCGACCGACGGGATGCCATCAGCAAGACGATGCGGTTTACCGGATTGGATTCACTGGCCGAGAAACCGACGCGCGGCCTATCGAAAGGCATGCGTCAGCGTCTTTGTCTGGGACGATCGATGATTCACGATCCGGCCGTGCTTGTGCTGGACGAGCCGGCAGCCGGCTTGGATCCCCGCGCTCGGATCGAACTGCGCGAGATGATTCGACAGCTGGCCGCTCAGGGAAAGGCGATCCTGGTCAGTTCGCACATCTTGACAGAACTTGCCGAAATGTGTGACCGGGTTGGAATCATCGAGCAGGGTCAACTGCTGGTGACGGGAACGGTCGAGGAGATCCAGAACCAGCAGACGCCGCGCAGCGAAGTCCATTTGAGGATTCTCGGGCCGAACGAACCATGTCGCGTTTGGCTAGAACGGCGAGCGGGCGTTCAGAACCTGGTTGTCGAGGGCAGTGCGATGCGGTTTTCGCACATGGGCAGCGAGCAAGCTCAGGTTGACCTGTTACGCGAACTTGTTGCAGCCGGTTTTTCGGTCGTCGAATTTGGGGCTAGGTCTTTATCTTTGGAAGATGTTTTCATGCAGGTGACGCGGGGGGCCGTGCAATGACGACCGTGGATGGACAATTGCCGTCCCAGGCTCAGGAACCGTCCGCTTCGGAGGCGTCCGCGCCGGGACTGCTTGCGCGACTCGATTCATGGCTGGAACGGGCGGTCGACCATGTGAACCCAATCCTTGTCAAGGAGGCGAGGCAGGCTTTGAAGAGCCGCCAGTTTGTCGTTACGTATTCGCTGTTGCTGGCATTCGCTTGGGGGTGGTCGTTGTTGGGCATTGCGCTGTTGATGCCCGGCGTCTATTATTCCAGTGGTGGCCGATTCATGCTGGTCGGTTATTTCTTGGTGCTGGCTATTCCGCTCTTGATTGTGATCCCGTTCAGTGCCTTTCGTTCGTTGGCTTCGGAACGCGAAGACGGAACGTTTGATCTGCTTTCGATCACCGACCTTTCTTCGCGGCAGATTGTCACGGGGAAGATGGGCAGTGCCGTATTGCAAATGCTGGTCTACTATTCGGCATTGTCTCCCTGTATCGGTTTCACGTACTTACTGCGCGGAATTGACATCATCACAGTCTTCCTTGTGCTCGGGTGGACGTTGCTTGCCTCGGTGATGATGGCGACGGTTGGGTTGCTGGCCGCAACGATCGCTCGCGCCAAGCACTGGCAGGTGTTGGTTTCGGTTGTGCTGCTGCTCGGATTGGCCTTTTTTGCATTCATCTGGACCTATTTCATCTTGGCTTTTGTGGCCATGACGCCGCCTCTAGACGACATCAGCTTCTGGATTTCGGTTTTTGCGGTGATCTGTTTCTATGCCGTCTTCATTGGGTTGGGCGTATTTGGTGCGGCCGGCCAGATCGGTTTTACCAGCAGCAACCGATCGACGCGAATGCGACTCTTGATGTTACTACACCATTTCCTTTGGATCGGGTGGATGACATACGCCTGGGTCGTCACCATGCAGGAGGGAGCTCTTTGGTTCCTCACGTTTGCCGGTGGTATCTATTGGATAGTCATGGGTGCGTTGATGATTGGCGAATCGGGTTGGATTGCCCCGCGTGTTCGGCGCGGGCTGCCCGTTAGTTATTTGGGGCGCATGGTCCTGACGTGGCTGAACCCAGGTCCGGGAACCGGTTATGTCTTCGCCGTATTGAACGCGGCAACTTTGGCGGTCGTTGTAATCCTGCTGGGAATTGTCGCGCAGTACAATGCGTTTCGCGGCGCACCGTTTGATAGCGGCTTGGCTGCAGGGGCCATTCTTGGCGTTGCGTACCTGGCGGCCTATCTGGGCGTTGCGAGGTTGATTACCTTGGCAATGCGTGCTCTTGGCGTTCAAGGCGGAATGATTTTGCCGTTTGTTACGACCTGTTTGCTCCTGGTGCTCGGAGCCCTGCTGCCCTATTTTGTTCAGTTCTGGCTCGAGGGCTTTCATGAACCGCCCTATTCGCTATTGCAAGCCCCGAACTGGGCGTGGACGTTGAACGAAGTGGCGGATGCTGGCAGCTTGCCGGGCAGTACTTCCGGACTTGGGTTTTCTCTGCAGAGCGGTTTTGTGTTGGTCTGTGTTTTTGCTTTGGTGATTTTCTTCGTCAACCTGGTTTTTGCCTACCGAGAAGTGGAACAAGTGCGCGTCGATGTACCGGATCGCGTGTTGGAAGATGAACAGCAGCTTCACCCTCCGAAAGTGATCGAGGCACCTCGAACGAGCCCATGGGATGAAGGATAAGGATAAGTAGCTTAGGATTCGCCAATCAATCACTGTCGCACTCTTCCGCGTACAGACCCCCATGGGTGAATCAGTCTCGCAGCGAAGGATCTTCGCCGCATGAGAGCGACTGGCCTGCTCAGGGATGTAAGATCATCTCATGGGTGGGGCGTAATACGTTCCGTGCATCGGGTGCCGGTACACTGCATCGTCATGTGAACTTCGTTGCCGGAATCACTGAACCGCAGGTCATCCATGAAGTTCTTCATTAGCACCAACCCGCGACCTTTTTCGCCGGCAACCGTGGCCGGATCATGTGCCTCGGGAACACTTGTCGTGTCGAATCCGTCGCCTTCGTCGCGGACGATGAAAGTCGCTTGTTCCGCGGAGACGTTGATTTCAACGTGGACCTGGCGTCTGGCAAACGGGGCTTCGATACGACGAAGCTCCACCAGTTGGGATCGCTCGCCTTGTCGTAGCTTCGTGCGCGCTTCCTGAATGTCGGTTTTGGACATCTGAAGATTTCCGTGAAGCATGGCGTTTAGCAGGGCTTCTTCCAAAGCGATTCCAGCATGCATACGGCCCGTTTCGTTACAGCACCGCATGCCGGCCAGCATTTGTTGGACAAGATCGACCAGTGGAGGGATCAAGGTTGGATCATTGAACAACGCAAGCTTGTATTCCGTCCGCTGCAGACAATCGATCAGTCGAGCGTAACTGCGATCCGCGCGCGCCAACGCCAAGACCTGTTCTACCGTCTCGCGAAGTTTGTCCCCGATCTGGTCCTTCGGAACGTAGCTGGTTGCTCCGCCAGCCAATGCATCAACGGCCAGTTCTTCGCTACCGTGTGCCGTGATCAGAATCACGGGAACCTGCGGGTATTCAACCTGCATGAAATTGACAAGCCCCATGCCGTCAACTTTCGGCATCATCATGTCGGTGATCACAACATCCGGCACCGAAACCTTGATGTGGCTGATCGCTTGTTCTCCATCGGATGCATACTCGATCAACCAGTCCAGGTCACGCGATAACAAACCACCAACTCTCCGCTGGTCGACCTGCGAATCATCGACTACCAGAACGATAGGCATGTTATTCTCCTCCGCTGGCTGCAAGTGATTTCGCCGTGACCGAGTTGCCCGGTGGCACGAACCACTGGCGGATCCTGGGCACAACCTCGTGAGTTCGCGTTACGCCTTTATTGGACCATCGGTCCGGAGCATCCATGCGACGCTTCTCCCAATCTCCTCGGCCGCACAACGACCAAAAACGAGCATACCATTTACTGAGGCTACAAGCCATAGTTGCCACCATTGGACGAGCGAAAAACGCAATGGGGGGTGGTGGCGCGTTCGTTACGGAGTCTGCCGCGATGTGGCGACGACGCCATGAGAAGCTTGGAACGGTCGCCGGTCCAAATATAGGTAATATGCATGAACCTTGCCGGTTTTGCCGAATGTTGGGATTTTTCTGAAAGATCAAGTTATCCGGGAACCGATACAGTGGCTATTGGGAAGCGCCGTAGGGTGTGGAAGCTTCTGACGCGCGAAAACTGAAGGGACACTTTTCATGAACGTCACATGTCGCTTGCGAAGCGAGATAGTCATAATTGGTCTAGGCATGGCGGGTTTCTTGCTTAGTGCCACGCTGGGATCAGCTCAGACGCGGCCAGAAAACCCGCTGCGCCCGCCGAAAGCCAAGGTGACACGTGAGTCGGATGCGCCGTTGCAGCAAGACGAACCTGGTTTGTTGGCGCAATACGAAGTGCGTCAGGCAAGCGCTCGGGTGCAGCCATCCCAGAGGCGAATCGCTCGCAATACGGCCTACTACGGTGGTTCCACGCCGAGGCACCAAACCCCTGGATTTGTACCCCGGCACACATCGTTGAGTGCAAGGAGCGTCGGGATTCAGGAGGAGATTCTAACGGAGCCGATTCCGCAGGAGGCCCTTTCTCTAGAGCCATTGCCCGCCGAGGGCGAAATGTTTGCTAACGGCGGCTGTGCGGACTGTGGCGGTGCCGTGGACAGTTGTGGCACGTGTGGAACGTGCGGCGGTGGCTGTCTAATCCCTTGCCCGGTTTTCAGTTTTCAAAATATTGAGATCTTTGGTGGCGTTCAGGGGTTCACCGCCGAACCGAACCGCGGTGAAACCGGGAGTTTTGGGTTTCATTACGGCCTGAACTGGGGGGCTCCTTTGCGTTGTTTCTTCGGTGGAGCGGTTGGTGCCCAACTGGGCTATCGTGGCGTAAGTAGCAATTTTTCCGGCGCATCGTTCACGTCCGATTCGAGACATCAGTCATTCGTCACGGGTGGTCTGTTCCGCCGAGTGGATTGGGGCCTGCAGGGGGGGGTGGTAGTCGACTTCATGCGGGACAACTGGTACTACGATCTCAGCTTGGCACAGTTGCGTGGTGAGCTCAGTTGGGTCTATCCGGCCTGCCACGAGCTTGGGTTCTGGTTTGCTTCGAGCACACGGACCACCGTCGTCGACTCGACGATCCTGCAGCGAAATCAACTGGTGACCATTCGCGAGACGTTTGAGCCAACCGATTTGTTTGCATTCTTTTACCGGCGCCGATTCGAGGCCATCGGGGGCGGATATGCCAAGGTGTCCGCTGGTTTTTCCGGCGAAAGTGACGGTTTGATCGCTGCTGATTTCAAGCTGCCCCTGACACCAGACTGGGCCCTGCAGACTGGATTTACTTACTTGATCCCTGGTGATGACAACACTCGGATATCCCATGTTGAAGAGGCATGGAACGTGGCGATCACGGTAATCTGGTATCCGGGCGGCCGGAAAGCTGTTGGCAATGACTATTACCGACCGCTGTTTGATGTGGCTGACAATGGGAACTTCATCACGCGATTTGTTCGATAATGGGGTCCTGAGCGGGCGGGCCTGAGTCGCTCGGTTTGGGACTTGCGATCGAAAGGCGGCCGGGCCAGGCCGCTTTTCGACGTTCTTGCTCGCACCCGCGCTAACTCTCAGGCGTCCAACGACTTCACATCGTTGGAGGAAGCCGCTATAGTGTGCGGTTCAGCCTGCGTGTCGTCCGAAAATGACCGATGGCCGTTGCGGCCGACCAAACGTTCGGATTAACCGGACAAGACTCATTAACCGAGCGCGGTAGGACCGGCAACCAAAGTAAGGTGCGACTCAGCTAGCCGATTGTTCGCTGGTGGACAACCGGTGGCGGCACTAGACTCCGGTATCAAACGCCAAATATGGGCAGGCGGCGCGAGGAAGCCACAACCTAAGACTTTACCGATCTTTGAAGTTACCAATACAGCGAGGTTGCAGGCCCGTGTGGCGAGCCGGCAACCCGTTTCGCGTCAAATAGACTTAAATCGACGGCCTTTCTTGTCAAGAAACGGTAAATCAGATGAACTCTCCCGACCCGTCCGATCATTGGAAATCTCTTGCCGACGAAATGAATGTGGAGGAATCTGAAGCCCTCTCGAAGCCAGTGGACACGCCAGCCGACAAAGAGCCCCCGAGAGAACCGCCGGCCCGAACGCCGAAAGCGAAACAGGTTTCCAAGTCGTGGGCTCCAGGGAACTGGAATGAGCTGGCGCACGATCTCGGTGTCGACGTGCCTGAAGAGCCCGTGCCCACCGACGGGCCGATGGCCGAAAATGTGGCCGGAGTCGAACGGAGCGAGCCGTCGGTGGAGGTCGACTTCGGGAAGGCCGAATCGGTGCCGACCGATGCGGACTCGGCCGTGGACGTGAGTGCACGCGACGAACGTCCCAACGCCGGTTCGGGGGACACGGACGAGGGAATTGCATTTTTCGAGCCTGACAGTGTGCACGAGATCGACACGGCCGATGTTGTCTTAGAGGACGAGTCTGGCGCATCTCGCGACGGCGTCCAACAGAAATCGGAGACAATCGAGGACGAAGCCGCGGGATAAAGTGACACAGCGACCGGCCGGCAACGAGAGCCATCGAAACGGCGCCGCCGTGGCCGTGGCCGACGCTGGTCGTCCAATCAACGGACGGCGGACGAAGGCGATTCCGAAGACGAGGCAGGCGGTAGCGAGGCGGGTGGTAGCGAGGCGGGCCAAACCGCCGAGGAGCCTGTCGACAAGCAAGATGGTGCTGCGGAAACAGATGGCTCAGTTGACGAACCGGCCCGCCGACCGCGCCGACGCCGACGTCGACGTTCCGCTCGACGAGACGGCGAATCTGGTACGAGCGCGGCGGGCGACGAGCAGGCCGTGAC
>JAJSAJ010000370.1 GCA_024274855.1 Planctomycetota bacterium
GAGATGGCGGTCAGCGCAGCGAGCAATTTTGTCTCGTCAAACGCTCTCTCGGCGCAAAGACGCTGACGATATGCTTTCGATCACGGTTTGTGGCCGTCATCTTGTCAGAAGATCCGGGGTAACGGTCAATTACCGCCAATCGCCACTCAGCTGGAACGCGGCCCAATAAAAAGGGGTGGTTCGGTTGCGTTGGGTTCGCGGTGAAGCATCCGAGGTTGTTGGCTTCAGCTTGGGGACTTCACCACGCGTGCGAGCATCCTGGACCCCCAGGGCTTCCAGTTGTTCGGGATGACGCAGCATCCAGAGCTGAGCGTCCCGCAGCGCGTCGAGTTTGCTCATCTGTTTCTGCCACAGGTTTGTGTAGAACCGCCGCATCAGTTCTGCGGTCGCCCGATGGTCCACTTTCCACAAGCTGGCCACCACGGTGTGTGCTCCGGCGATCTGGAAAGCACGTTGCAGACCGGTCAGACC
Organism: Planctomycetota bacterium; assembly: GCA_024274855.1. Classification (GTDB taxonomy): domain Bacteria; phylum Planctomycetota; class Planctomycetia; order Pirellulales; family Pirellulaceae; genus JAJSAJ01. Next base: position 472 of record JAJSAJ010000370.1, read on the forward strand.
TTCGCCGCCCGCGACGGCGCCCAGACCGGTGTCGCAGGCGGAAAGAACCACAAGATCCACACCCTGCAGACTGACCGCTTCGATTTCCGACGCACGCAAAATGCCGTCGCCAGGGCTGTCCGGATTCGACGAGGCCCGGTTCGCACCGGCCAACACCAGGCCGGACAATAGACCCGGCATCCATGTGTTGAGAAATGGATCCAACCCGCGTGTTTCGGAGGAGGACGCGTCGGGTTTGATGTCCGCCTGATCGATCGACTTCACGGCGGCGTCTTCGAAATAGCCGTGGGTGATCAGATGCAGCGAGCCGACGTGCGAAACGGCCTCCAGAAACGATGCCTCGGTCGCCTGCTTTCCCGACAACGTAGCGACCGGTGCGTCCGATCCGAAACGTTCTTGATAGAGCGACTTGACCGTCTCCAGTTCTGCGCGGAACCCGGGCAATGACGGCCATTGTCGCGACTTGCCGCCACGGGACCGGGTCAGCCGACTCTGTTCGCTTGCCAGTGCCAGAAGCTGGGGTGTTTCAGAAACCGATCCTGGGCAGTCGGGATCCGCATCGTAATCGACATCTCCCAACACAAGCAGTCCCGTGTGACGCGGCTGCGCTGTATCATCCTTGCAAAGCGAAGACAGCAGGTTGGCCATCGGCAGACTGGCAATGCGATAGTCTTCGATCAAATAGCTGCCATCTTTTTTTCCGGGTAGGGCTGCACAGGACAAGGTCCCCAACACCGAGTCGGGCGAGATGATGACAGTATCGATTCCGGCCAGGTGTTTCTCGATCGGCAGCCAGAGTTCATTGCGGAGCCGCGCCCCGGCCTGCATGGCAGCCTCAAGCGTGTCCGGGTTCTGATCGCCAGCAATCGGGCGACGGAAGGCAGTGATAAGATCGGCCAGCGACTTCGCGGAACCCAGGGGGACCATCATGGTTTTCGCATCATTCCTGACGACAAACGCAATGTAGCGACGTTGGAACCTGGTCTTTCCCTTTTTCTGCGCATCCGGTTCCGAATGGTTGTACTCCAGGAAGTCGATCAGTGCCGTATTCTTAGGCAGCATGCTTTGCACGGCAGCGACGGTAAGTGGCTCACGAATACGACGCAATGGTTGTCTTTCCGTCGCGATCTACTGTTCAAGGTCTTCACGCCGTCGGCTAAGATCGGCAAAGCGAGCTTCCCAGAGTTCTCGCGTCTGTTTGTAGGCAGCATGCACCGTTTCCGAAGCGGATTCCGGAGGCGGAATAGGCGCCTGCCCCGAAGCTGTCGACCACTGCCGGCTCACGGATTTCAAATCCGCGAACAGTGGCACGAGCTTCGGCTGCGCCGCGACTTGGCGGATCAGCTGCTGCCGTAGTGTGACCGCCCCTTTCCATCGCCACACCCGCTGGACGATGCCGTCCGATTGGCCTGCTGTGCGCACGGCATTGGAAAGAGCGTCATCAATGAAGAAGCGGTTCTTCGCTTGCAGCCGATGTTGCTGACGCTCGGACTGGACCAGCGACGTACTGTCTAGCTGCCGGCGGACAATCGACTCGGCGTTCGTCAGCAGTGGCGTCGCCCAAGTGTGATTGCCCATGTGGTCAACCAGCACGGCCAGATCGTTCATGCTGATCGCGTAGTGCCAATGCTGCGCGCCCAGCACCGATTTTCTGATTGCCATGGCATGCTCGTAGAGCGGCTTGGCGCGGGCGTAATCGCCCATGTGGCAGTAGAGTCCGGCCAAGGCGCACAGGCTGCTTGCATAGTACGGATGCTGGTCGCCCAGCATGGCCTTCCGGATCTCGATGGCCCGCTTGTAAAGCGACTCGGCGCGACCGTAATCATCCATGTCGACGTAGAGCCCAGCCAAGACGCTCAAGCTGTTCGCATAGACCGGATGCTGTTCGTCCAGCTCGGCCGTCAAGATCTCCGTGGCCTGTTTGACGAGCGGCTCGGCGCGGGCGTAGTCGCCCATGCGCTCGTACAACACGCCCAGATTCCTCAGGCTGGTCGCGTAGTCGGGATGTTGGTCGCCGAGTGCGGACTTCCTGATCGCCACGGCCTGTTTGACGAGCGGCTCGGCGCGGGCGTAATCGCCCATGCGGACGTAGAGCCCGCTCAAGAAGTTCAGGCTGTCCGCGTAGTCGGGATGTTGGTCGCCCAGTGTGGACTTCCTGATCGCCATGGCTTGCTTGTAGAGCAGCTCAGCGCGACCGTAGTCGTTTGTATAGGCGTACAGATAAGCCAGTTTGTTCAAGCTGGCCGCGTACCCCGAATCCTGCTCGCCCAATACGGACTTCTCAATTTCGATCGCCTGCTTGTAGAGCGGTTCGGCGCGGTCGTAGTGCCCCATATCGCAGTACAGCCCGGCCAATGCGACCAAGTCGCGCGCGTAGCTCGGGTGCTGTGCGCCCGCCAGGGATTTTCTGATCGCCAAGGCCTGCTTGTAAAGTTGTTCCGCGGTGCCGTGATCGGCCATATTCCCGTACAGCATCGCCTGACCATGCAGGAGGTCCGCATAGAGCAGATTCTGCTCACCCAGCGCGGACTTGCTGATCTTCAGAATTTGCCGGCTGGTGCGTACCGCTTCGGCAAGCTTTCCCTGCCGAAAAAGGCGGAGCCAATTCCTGCTCGCCCCTTTGACACTCAACATTTGCCACCGCTGCCAAAGGCTCAGCTTGCGGACAGACCGAGCACGCGATGCTGCCAGCCGAGTGATTCCTGCCGACGCAATCGTGACCTGCGCTCCGCAAAGCTCGATTTCGGCCGATGACTTGTCGATATAAGCAACCAGCACCGGCCGTCTGTCCACGGAAACCTGGACTAATCCGTGGCGATACTCAATCGTGAGCCGGTTGATATCCGCGTTGTGAAGCCGCGTCTGGCGAACCACCTTTGCGACCAATTTACCGTCCCTCTTGTCGTTGTCGACAACGGCGAGAGTCGCCTTCTGCTGACCGTCACTGAACGTCGTTTGCAAACGCACATAGCAACCGGCGGCACGGTAGAACAAGAACCACACTCGCAGCTCGGAACGAGGCTGTTCTGCTGTCCGTTTCGACAGTTCGACATCCAGTTCGACTTTCACCCACGCTCCACTATTGAGCCTACGCAAAATCGCCGCGTCCCGACCGAGTGTGACTTTGCCTTTCTCCCATGAAACATCGCCACGGATCGTGTAATCACCACGGGTGTCGTGGCCGAAGTCGTCACACAAAACAGGTTTCAGGCTGGGAGGCTGGTTTCTGTCTTCCGGTCTGCTCGGGTGTTCGGACTCCTGCGGCCATGACGTTGTCATCGTGGCCACGACGACCAACGAAAACGCCGTCAGAAGGAGGTGGTTGATCATGGCGTCTGCAATCCGATCCGGCTAACAGGTGAGCTATTTCTTATCTCGCCAACAACATACGCCCAATCGAGGAACGGAGCCATGCCAGTTCGCGAAGTGGAGGTTGTATGTGTCAAGTCTGCCGCAATCCGCGTCGCGTTGAAACCGAACGTACCGGCAATCGCCGTCACGATATCCGGTATCGCTGCGCCTACCATGGCGAGCTTTGGCACCCTACAAACTACAAACTGAAACGGCGCAACTGTTCACGGGCGAAAGCGCTTAAGAAACCACGAATCATACGAATAGGAGCAAAGAGGGCAAGAGGACTGACGGGATAAGCCCGGATCCCCACGCATCAACGCCCGTTGACGCTTGTTGGTCCGACATATTCGTGTTATTTGTGCAATTCGTGGTTCCCTCTTTTTTCAGTCTGTGAACGGTTAGGAAAGCGCTCGCGGTTTGGTGCGGCCTCGGCCAGCTCACTTTGCGCACAGCGTGCGCAGACAACCACATTAGTCCCAGTTGGTTTTGAACAGGAAGATCAAAGGACGCGGACGATGAAACGTCGAACTGCGCCGATCCTCCGACGGTGGACGGAGCTGGAGCGAGCCAGACGCCCCATTTGGAGCGACGATCGATGAGGTGCGAGGATCGCTAAAAGTCGCTTACGTTACTCAGCTTGACGACCAGCATCTGTTGGTCGCCGCCATGTGGGTCGATTGTCAGATGCACCCAGGCAACCCCTTATTCAACGAGCAAACCGAAGGTTGCCTGCCGATGAAGATCCTGCTTGCGGATTCGCATGATGGTGGAAGGAGTTGGTCAGATTGGCGCGTCCTTCCCGTTCCGGCTGAAATCGGTCCACCTAGTCTGACAAACCCTGTGCTTCGTTTGTCGAGCGGGCGATTGGCGATCAGCATCGAGACCAACAAGAACTACAACGATTCGGGGAAGTGGTTCCAGCGCGTTGTATGTTTCTACTCGGCCGACAACGGACAAACGTGGAGCGATCCTGTTACGATCTGCCAGGATCCAGTGGCCGTGATTTTCAACTGGGACCAGCGAGCCGGCGTTTATCCGGACGGCCGGTTGGTGACGTTCACCTGGACCTACAATAGCAAGACAACCGAGTATTTCAATAGCAGGATCAGCACATGAAACGCGCTCTCGACGCCAGCCAGCACCATCGCAACAAGACCATCTGCACCGAACTCGAGAACTTGACCACCCCAGGTGCAAGTACTCTGTGGAAATGACCTTCCTCCAGAGGTATCATGACTTCTATGGCCGATGCTACACAAATTCTGTCCCAAATCGAATCCGGCGACCCGTCAGCAGCCGAGCGTCTGCTGCCGCTAGTGTATGATGAGCTGCGCAGCCTTGCAGCGGCCAAGCTGGCCCACGAGAAGCCAGGACAGACGTTGCAGGCGACTGCTCTTGTGCATGAGGCGTATCTGCGGCTCGTGGACGTCGAGCACGTACAGCAGTGGAACAGTCGGGGGCACTTTTTTGCGGCTGCCGCGGAGGCGATGCGGAGGATATTGGTTGAGAAGGCTCGGAGCAAAAAGTCTCTAAACCTAACTTGAATCCAAAATACGGTGTCAAATCGCAATTTGATACGGCATACGACGGATATTAGCCCAAGAACGAAATGCAGAAATGTTGCCACGAATAATTCGAAACGGGGCTAGCTAGCCGTTGCGATCTCTTGTATAACGCTGTGCATGAGTTCCAAACGAAGAAAACTTCGCGTCGAAACCGTGAAGAAGAAGGTCAAGGGAAAGGTGTACACGTCCGTGCTGCTGCGCTGTAGCTATCGCCAGGATGGCAAGGTCAAGCACGAGACGGTGGGGAATCTCACGCAGCTGCCGCCAGACGTGATTGATTTCATGAAGCGGCGACTAAGTGGTGAACTTGACGAGAAC
>JAJSAJ010000371.1 GCA_024274855.1 Planctomycetota bacterium
GGTTATTCGGCCGTATGCGGGTAATGGCCGTGAGGATATTATTGACGGTGGTCTGTTGCCTGCCCGCCCCTATGGCAAGTCCGCGCCGGACGGAAGTCCCGCGTCCTCGTTTGCTCAGCCAAGTGGTTTGGCTTCCGATGGCAAACGCCTGTTTGTCGCCGACAGCGAGGGTAGTTCGATTCGATCCGTCCCTCTGGAGTCGGACGGGACGGTCCGAACGGTTGTCGGAACGTCTCGTTTGACGCGAGCTCGGCTGTTTACCTTCGGCGACCGAGACGGGCCCGGCGAGCGTGTCCGATTACAGCATCCGCTGGGCGTGGCATATCATGGGGGCAAGCTCTACGTGGCGGATACGTACAACAACAAAATCAAGGAAGTTGATATAAGTTCCAGAATGACCCGTACGTTGGTTGGCAATTCGCCGGAGCCAGGGAATGATCCACCGGTGACGCTTAATCAACCCGGAGGAGTCAGTTGGGCGGCCGGCCGGTTGTATGTTGCCGACACGAACCACCATCGCATCGTGGTGTTTGAGCCCATTCGGGGCGAGATGCGCGTATTGGACCTTTCGGGTTTGACTCCGCCACGGAATTCGGCAGAAACTTCGGCCGTTATTCGGAGCCCCGATTTCAGTGATGCGGAACAGGTGGTTGTCGCGGCGACGCCGGTCAAACCGGGCACGGCCGATTTTTGGGCGACAGTCGAAATCGAGCTGCCTGAGGGGTGGAAAATGAACCCGGTGGCTCCCATGCGTTATTATCTAGATCTTCCAGCGGCGCTGTTGCCGGCCGGAGTCAAACCGCCAGGCTGGACGCAGCTGCGGAAGCCGGCTGGCCGTTTCACGGTTCGCCAGGCGGTTCAAAGGACCGACAAAGCCACGGTGCGACTTGGGGTCCAATTCTATTACTGTCAAAAAGACGGGCGGGGGGTGTGCAAGGCGGGCAGTGTGCTGTTTACCGTTCCCCTATTCTCGGACGCATCAGCGCCGTCGCCCCCGATTGTGTTGCGCCATCGGGTGAAAAGGTAGGATCTGAAGCGATCTAGAGCTAGATTCTGGGTTTCGGGGGTCTCCCGAGGATTTACAAGGTGCGGGGTCGTTCGCTAAAATGCGAGTTTCCCTCAGGGTTTCCCCCTTTGTGGGGGATGTTGTAGGAACTGCGGGATGCCGGCCCGGTTGTGGTTGTCAGGCGTTCCGGTTCTGGGAACGAGCGGTTTGGTAGTGCGGTTGTCATGTTTGAATCACTCCAAGAAAACCTCCAGTCGGCATTGAAGACGCTTCGCGGCAAGGGCAAGCTTACCGAAGCGAACATGCGCGATGGTTTGCGCCTGGTGGAAAGCTCGTTGTTGGACGCCGACGTAAGTTATTCGGTGGTCAAGGACTTCATGGGGGGAGTTTCCGAGAAGGCATTTGGCCAGCGGGTGCTCTTGTCTTTGGACCCCAGCCAGCAGCTGATTGGCATTGTTCACGACGAGTTGGTCAAGTTGCTCGGGCCGGTTGATCCCTCGTTGCATCTTCGCGGTGACGTCACGGTGATGATGCTCTGTGGTCTACAGGGTTCGGGGAAAACAACCACGTGTGGCAAGTTGGCTCGGTTGTTGTTGGATGACAAAATACAGCCGATGATGGTTGCGGCGGACCTGCAGCGTCCAGCGGCCATCGATCAGTTGCATGTGATTGGCGAGCAATTGGGGGTACCGGTCTATTCAGACCGCTCGGCAAAGGATCCCGTAAAGCTTTGCCAACAGGCGGTCAAGCAGGCCCGGGACGACAAGGTTCGGGTTGTGATTCTGGACACTGCGGGTCGGTTGGCGATCGATCAGGAGTTGATGGACGAATTAGGCCGAATCGATCGTCGTGTTGGCCCCGATCAGGTCTACCTGGTTGTTGACGGCATGACGGGGCAGGACGCGGTAAACAGTGCGAAGTCGTTCAACGAGTCGCTGGAGCTTGACGGCGTCATCATGACGAAGTTGGACGGTGACGCGCGTGGTGGAGCGTTGTTGTCGGTCAAGCATGTGACGGGAGTTCCGATCAAGTTCATCGGAACGGGCGAGCATTTCGATGCGTTGGAGCCTTTCTATCCGGACGGGATGGCCGGTCGGATTCTAGGACTTGGTGACGTGCGCCAGCTTGTGATGGAGGCGCGCAAGGTCGTCGACGAAAAGGAACAAGCGGAACTTGAGCAGAAGATGCTTAAGGGCGAGTTCACGCTCGATGATTTCAAGACCAATCTGGAGAAGCTCGCGCAGCCCGGATTGATGCAGAAGATGTTGGGCTACATGCCCGGCATGGGTGAGATGACAAAGATGTTGGAAGGGGAGGATACGGAAGGCGGGATGCGCCAGGCCGTCGGGATCATCAATTCGATGACGAAGGCGGAGCGACGCAACCCGCGTTTGATCGACCCGAGTCGTCGGCAGCGTATTGCGACCGGGGCGGGTGTGCCGCCCCAGGAAGTGTCGCAATTGGTCAAGCAATTTGACACGATGGCTCCGGTCATGCAGGCGATGGCGGGCAAGGGCGTTTCGGGGCGCATGCAGGCGATTCGCGAGTTGCAGCAGTCCGGGGTGTTGGATCCTGGATCGGCGGGACCTCGTGTGAAGAAGGGGACCGGCAAGCGGCTCTCGCCCAAGGAACGCGCGAAGCTGAAGAAACAGAAGGAAAAGTTATTGCGTCAACGTCGGCGTAAGGGAAAAGGAAAATAGGGCCTTGATCGTAAGGTGTCCGGGTAGGTCCCGCTTGCCGAGCGGGACATGGCGTAATCCAGGACGCTACAAGAGGTTTGCAAGAGGTTTGGAACTGCAGCCGGAACCTGTTTGCCTGCTGCTGGACCGGATTACGATCAAGACCGGAAAATATCGCGAGAGCGAGAAGAAAATAGCGAGTCCGCATGCCCTGCGCCGGCTCCGGTCCATCGACGGTGGATTGGCTGACGCGTTTGTCCGAGTCGGGCACGGAAATAATCGTTCCAGAGACGAAAAACAGGTAAACTTGGTTTGACAAGGAGAGTTGTGTGGCGGTACGTATTCGGATGAAGCGTATGGGGAGGCGGCATCTACCCTTTTTTCGGATTTGCGCGATGGACGGGCGGTCTCCGCGCGATGGTCGCGTGATCGAGGAGCTTGGTCATTACGATCCCATGGGCAAGGAAACGGACGCGAGGGTCGTACTGAAAGCCGATCGGATCTCGTATTGGCTGAGCGTCGGTGCCCAGCCAAGCGACAAGGTCAAGGTGCTGATCAAAAAGTATGGAAAAGATGGTACGCACCTCGAGCAACAGAAAGCGGCACGAGAACGACTGAAATCGCTCAAACCGCAGGCTCCACCACCGCAGGCGGTGCCGAGCCCGAAGAAGGAGGAGCAGCCTGCCGCCGAAGAGGCCGATGCGGCGCAACCGACAGAAGCACCCGCGGCGGAAGCTCCGAAAACGGACAGCCCTGCCGCGGACGAGTAGATCGCGATGCGTTTTGATGTGCTGACCCTGTTCCCCGAGATGTTTCCCGGCTATCTGGGACAGAGCCTTCTGAAAAAGGCGATAGACCGGAATCTGGTGGACGTGCATGTGCACAACATCCGCGATTGGGCAACCGGGCTGCATCGTCAAGTCGATGATCGGCCGTTTGGAGGTGGGCCGGGAATGGTCCTGAAGGTCGAGCCGGTCGTCGAATCGGTTCGCGCGGTTTGCCGGAAGGATACCCGCCAGGCTCGTGTCGTGCTGTTAACGCCGCGGGGACGCCGCTTCGATCAACCTTATGTGGAACGATTGAGCGGCAGTGATCGTGTTGTGTTGGTTTGTGGACGTTATGAGGGATTCGATCAGCGAATCATTGATATACTTGAGCCGGCTGAGCTTTCGATAGGCGATTACGTGCTCAACGGTGGCGAAGTTGCCGCAATGGTCGTAATCGACGCAGTGATTCGGCTCCTGCCCGGCGTACTTGGGGACGAGCAGAGTTCGGTTGACGATTCGTTTTCATCAGGCAATCGATTATTGGAGTGTGCTCAATACACGCGGCCACGTGAGTACCGAGGGTACTCGGTCCCGGATGTATTGTTGAGTGGTGATCATCAGGCCATCGCTCAGTGGAGAAAAGAACAAAGTTTTCGTCGAACGCGACAACGCCGTGCTGATCTGCTCGGTCATACGGCGGTGAATAAGGAACATATTGATGAGTCAGGAACTGATGAAGCGAGTCGAAAAGGCTAGCATGAAGTCGGACGTCCCGTTTTTCGAGATTGGGGACACGGTCGACGTGCACACCAAAATCCTCGAAGGCGAAAAAGAACGAACTCAGGTTTTTTCGGGAACCGTGATCGCTCGAAGCGGCAGCGGTAGTCGCGAGATGTTTACCGTACGTCGGATCGTGGCCGGTGAAGGCGTGGAACGTAAGTTTCCGCTCCATTCACCGCGTGTTTCCGATATCGTTGTCAAGAGATCGAGCATCGTTCGGCGGGCCAAGTTGTACTTCTTGCGAGATCGTGTCGGCAAAGCCGTTCGCTTGAAGGAACGACGTCGTCGTTAACAGAGCCGCAAAGGCGACGGGGCGAGCGGAGTGCTCGCGATGTTCAATTGGTTGCGAATCTTGTTGTCCCGTTGGCGGCAGCCATCGTCGTTTGGAAAGCGGGGTGAACGAGCGGCCGAGCGGTACCTGCGTCAGCGTGGATACCGGATCGTGGCGCGTGGATATCGGGATCGGCACGGAGAGCTTGATCTGATCGCCGTACAACATCGGGCCGTTATCTTCATCGAAGTCAAATCTCGCCGCTCCCACTCAAAGGGGCACCCGGTCGAGGCGGTCGACCATCGGAAGCAGTGCCAGATCGCGCGGCTGGCGCTCGCCTATATGAAACGACATCATTTGCTGGAATTCGCCGTCCGGTTCGACATTGTTGCAATTACCTGGCCGGCCGGTCGCCGCCGGCCTGAGATTCTGCACATTTTGGACGCATTTCGCGTGGAAGACGAACTTTGATTGGGATGTTGGCAATCCGAGACGTGCTTTCAGGATTGATGTACTGCGTTTTCTTTCGGCGTTCGGGCCAACTTTCCATGAATGACCACGCTTTTTTTTTGTCGGCTCGTTCGGTACGATGCGCCGATCATGGCTACCAAGAAAAAAGCGGTTGTGTTGCTCAGTGGTGGATTGGACTCAACCACGACGCTGGCAATTGCCCAGAGTCAGGGATTCGCTGTTTTTGCGATGAGTTTCCAATATGGACAGCGGCACGAGCGGGAAATCGCGGCCGCTCGGGCGATCGCCGCATCGATGCGTGTCGCGCAGCACACGGTTTGTGATATCGACCTGCGTCAATTCGGCGGTTCGGCACTAACGGACGATATTGCCGTTCCCGTGGCGGAGCGGGTTGAGCAGATCGGTGATCAGATTCCGGTGACCTATGTGCCGGCCCGTAACACCATATTTCTTTCCTTCGCCTTGGCTTGGGCCGAGACGCTCGGAACGGGTGATATTTTTATCGGCATAAACGCCATGGATTACAGCGGCTATCCCGATTGCCGACCGGAGTACGTTCGCGCGTTCCAGACGATGGCGAATCTAGCGACAAAAGCGGCCGTGGAGGGAACCTGCTCGGTCCGCATCCACGCGCCGCTGATTCAGCTGACGAAATCGCAGATCATCCGGCGAGGGTTGTAGCTAGGTGTCGATTATGGCCTGACGACAAGTTGCTATGCCCCAGCATCAGACGGTCGAGCCTGCGGGCGATGCGATGCGTGCCTGTTGCGGTTGCGTGGGTTCGCGGAAATCGAGGTGCGTGATCCGATACATTACGTCTAGGCGGGGTACCAAATGGCTCGGAATGAACAACTGATTCGTCAGCACAAGATATTGCAGGTGCTCGAGCGTTATCGGTTTGGCCGAACGCTTAGCGAGATCAGGGATGAGCTGGTCGAGGAGCTTGGGCTGACGTCGTTGCATGTGCGGAGCGTTCGTCGCGATTTGGAAGCGCTTCAGTCCGCTGGTATTGATGTGGATGTGCACACGATCGGCCGCGGGAAAGTCTGGAAGCTAGGCCCTGGAGTCCGCGCGTCGCACAAAATCACGGCAACGGCCACCGAGTTGATGGCGCTTTCTTTGAGCCGCGATCTGCTCTATCCGCTGGCCGGTACGCCGTTCTGGCAGGGGATCTAATCGTTTTGGAACAAAGTTCGCGATGAGCTCCCCGATTCGGTCTGGGCCCATTACGAGAAATACCGGCGGGTTATGTATGTGCTCGGCATGCCGGCAAAGTCGTATGCCGCTCAGCAGGGGATTATCAAGACGTTGAACCGAGCCATCTTGGAACATCGGGTCGTTGAGATCGAATACCAGCCGCCTGGCAGGCCGTCCGCAAGCCGTTCTATCGAGCCGTATGCTGTTATCGTCTACCAATCCAGTCTTTACATCATCGCTGCGGCTCGCGAAATGTCGGAAAGTCCCGATCGAATTCGACATTGGAAACTTGATCGGTTTCAGCGTGCCACGTTGCTGGATCAATGGTTCAAGTTACCGGCGGACTTCAATCTGGAATCCTACCTTGGGTCAAGTCTGGGGATCTTTTCCGGCCAATCGTCAAAACGGTTTCGGATACGCATTAGTCAGCGGGCCGCTGCGTGGGTGTTGGAGGATCCCTGGCATCCGGACCAGCAGGTCAAGAAGCATCGAGACGGCCGAATCGAGCTGACGGTGCCCGCTTCTCATGAATTGGAGATCATTCCTCGTGTCCTGGCTCTCGGAGCCGATGCGGCAGTGCTGGCACCCGTCTCCTGCCGGCGGCGGATCGCCGAACTGATCTCTCGCATGGCAGCAAACTATGATGCGTGATCATTCGACGCACGGTTGGGAATAGTGCGTTTCAGACGATTCGAAAACGGCCGCCCTGTCTTGCGAACTTCAGCCGGCTTACGTGTTACGCCAAAGTGAAGCGACCAATGGGAACGGGCGATTGGGGCCCTGAACGGTAGCTTGGAGTTGGTTGTGGCCCTGCCGCTCGGTGAATGAACGAATTACATTCTGCCTCATTGCTTACAGCGCCTCATTGCCTACAGCGACAGAATAAACTCGATCAAATCGTTCATTTCTGACGAGCTAAGCGTCTGGCCCGTGTGCTGAGTCAAGCCATGTTTTCCGTCTTTCAGCAACTGGCGAATTGTCGTGTAGCGTCCGTCGTGCAGATCGGGTGCGGTGCGCCAGGTCTCGAGCAGGCTAGGCGTGTCGAATCGATCGGCCTGGTCGGATCGACTTCGCGTGTCGACGTTGTGTGATTTCAAGTCCGTGTAAAACGGCGGTCGATGGCATCGGATGCATCGGATTCGATCGCTCTGAAACAACACGCGGCCACGTCGGGCAGCAGCATCAAGTTGGCCGTCAATCAGTTTTGGGCTTGCGACCGGCTTGAGTGATCGCAGGTAAGCGTCAATGTCGACAGCGTCCTGTTCCGAGCGATTCGCGAACAGGATATTCCGGACGCCCGATCGTACGGCACTTTCCGCGGACTTCCTTACGCCGGTGGCCATGCTCGGCGGCGTCTCGTGTGCCAGGACCAGACTCTTCGTGTTCTTGGGATTCCCTTGGCCGTCATTCAATAGGTCCCAGACAAGTGCGTCGGATCGTCCGTCAGGGTGGCAACTGGCACAACTTTGCCAGCGCTGGTAGCAGAGTGTTGCGTTGCCAAACAGATACTCCCCTAGGCGCCGACTGGTCATCTGTGGGGACGGTCCCAACGCAATCGTGCGACACTCGGGATGCCCGGAAGCGTCAAGTTGAACGACCGCGACGGTGTCGCTGAAATACTGAGCGACGTATGCGAACGAGCCGGCACTGGCCACGGCTCGAGGTCCTTTGCCGGACAACTTGGTTCGTCGAAACGGGTTCCCGGAAAGGCTTAAATAAATCGGCCACACACCCATCATCGGCGACATCGTTCGGCGCGCATCTTCGCTGACGGCGTACGACGCCTCAATGACGCTCAGTTCGTCGGTGCCGGATAAGGCCACGCAGAGGAAACGGCCATCCGGTGTGCAGGTGACGCCCCACGGATTGCCGCCACCGGAATCCATCTAGTCAAGCCCAATCGTGCTGATTCGCTTTCGGCTTGAAACATCGATGATGCTGACGACATTCGTGTTGATCCAACCGGTTTCGACGCGAAACGGCGACTCTTGGAAATTACCGAGCAAGTGTGCCACAAAGGCATGTCTGCCATTTGGTGAAATGGCGATTGTTCGTAAACTGTGAGACCCATTGGGAAGCTCGATGGCGGTCGTTTTCAAGGTGTTGGTGTCAATGACCGTGATGACCGGTGTGACCTCTTCGACTATCGAAATATTCGTTCGCATGTTCGGCAGGTGGTTAGCAACAAAGACGGATTTGCCATCGGGTGTTATCGCCGCCGACACAGGTTCGCGAACCGTTGGAACGCGTTTGATCTGGCGCCTCGATACCAGGTCGATCACGGAAACATCGTTGTCGAACCGGTTGCAAACGTAAAGACGCGTGCCATTTGGATTGACTGTGGGGCTAACCGCAGTGTGGCCGAGTGGAATGGAGCCGACAATTCGCCCCGATGACGTATCGACCAGAACTGCTGTACTTCGAGGCGCAGCACACGTGACGACCAGCCTTTGTTGACTCGGAACCAGCGCCAGCCCGGTCGGTGTTGACGGCATCTCCATACGTCGAACGACGTGATCGTTCGACAAGTCGACCCAAACCAGTTGGCATGCATCGGCACATGCTACGAACAGCGTTCTGCCGCCGGCGGAGACGACCAGTGCGGACGGGCCGAGATAGTTCGTGGGCTTCGGAGCGGCCCTGGTCATTGGGATCATGGTCAAACAGGCAGCCAGACTGACCAGAAGTCGTATGCCAACGGTCTGGGCACTCGTGGCGTGGCTTTCCATCATGATGCTGCTCAGCGGACGCGGCTAGGCGTTCGATTGGAGGCGTAATACAGATCGAATTGCGGGCTTGTGATCGGTACGCGCCCTGCGTGCATGTTCCGGGACAAACTGGCTGTGGAGGGTCGCTTCACTCGGACCTCGTCCCATGACCGCGCCGTCGCTCTCGTTTTCTTGACAGGGCGCATGGCGTCCCACGCACTTTGTGAAACGGCGAACTGAACTGAATTGAATTGTACTGTGCAGTCAGTCTTTGCAAAACCTCGTGACCGCGCCCGCCCAAGAGAGTTCTCTTGTTGATATTCGTTCTCATTAGCGGTATTCAGTTGCCAGTCCTGTTGTTTCAGAGTCGACTGTTCATCGATGCGATGTTCCCTGGGCATAAATCAAGGTCAAAAAACGCGGTATGGATTATTGACAGCACCAGACACGGTGAGTAGTTTCATGCCATAGGTTCACGGTTCTGGTGCGGAACCGACCTGCTTTTCTTCCACCGTGCTAGGCGCTGTTCCCGTGTTTCAACGGGAAGTTCGACTCGGTGAGCCGGAAAGGGTGCGCGACCGTTGTCTATGTTCAGCAAGAAATTTGATCGGCGTGTTCGGCTTGCCGGTGCTGTTTTTGTGTTCTCGATGCTTGTTGGGGGCGCGTTCGGGACATACGTGCTTTGGCCGGCGAATATGGAACGCGGCTACCAACCTGCGCAGCCGATCGAGTTTTCGCACGCCATTATGGCGGGCAAGCACGAAATCGCGTGTGTCTACTGCCACTCCACTGTCGAAACGGGACCTCATGCCGGAATGCCGTCGGTTGCGACGTGCATGAAGTGCCACGACAAGATCCAGACGAAGGATTCGCATGGCGATTTGAAGCCGGGCATCAAGACGCTGCTTCGGCACTGGTCGGAGAAGAAACCGATTCAGTGGGAGAAAGTCCACGATCTGGCCGACTTTGTTTATTTCGATCACTCACGGCACATGGCTGTCCGTTCGGGATTGGAATGCAAGGACTGCCATGGGGACGTTGAGAAGATGGATCGTGTTCGGCGAGTTCATTCGTTGAAGATGGGGTGGTGCCTTGAATGCCACATGCAGCCGGCACCGGCTGGGAGTCCGGCAGGCCAGGCGACACGAGCTCCCATCACTTGCACGACGTGTCATCGGTAGACTTGGAGCGGAATGAATCGGAATGACTCAACAGGATGAATCTCTGGATGTGAAAGCCGACGCCAATCGCATTGCGTCCGGGCTGCCGTCGCCGGACGATCAATTGGCGGCGATACCCGTGCGTGAGGAGCGGTCGTGGCCGCCTGGCGAGATGGGTCGTCGTTCCGCCATGAAGCTGATGGCCGCGTCGACGTTGCTGGCAGTGGGCGCCCCTGGTTGCCGCAGAAAGCCGCACCGAAAAATTGTCAGTATGGTCGATCCGCCGGAGTATCAGCAGCCCGGAATTCCCGTTTTCTATGCATCGACCTGGAATGAGGGAACGGTCCCTTACGGCGTGAGGGTGAAGTCGGTCGACGGCCGTCCCATTAAGATTGAAGGGTTGCCGGACCACCCAGTCAATCGAGGTGCGTCAAGCGCTCAGATGCAGGCGTCCATTCTATCGCTTTATGATCCCGAACGTCTTCAGGGGCCTCGCAAGGGAAAGCAGGATGTTTCGTGGAGTCAGGTAGATCACGAAGTGATTGCCGCGTTAAAGGCTGCGAATCGCATTGTGCTGGTAACCCGGAGTCTGTTGGGGCCATCGGAGCGTGCGATCGTTGAGCGTCTGTTGAAGGCGTGTCCGGCGGCGAGCCATTTTGTTTACGAGCCGATTCATGATGGCACTCGCCGGACAGCGTGGAAATCGATATACGGTCGGGATGGCGAGCTTCAGCCTCAATTAGACAAAGCCAGGATTATCTTGGCGATCGGCTCGGATTTCCTGGGAACAGACGGGCCTGACTTGGAATCGACGCGTCGCTTTGCGACGACTCGATGCTTGGATGGTCAAGGCAAAGCGGTGGAGGTTCTATCGCGTCTCTATGTGGTCGAATCAGCGATGACCGTCACTGGTTCGAATGCCGATCATCGACTTCCACTGCGTCCGTCAGCCATGCGAGGCTTTGCCCTCGCGTTGGTTTCCGCGGTGAAAGGCGAATTTGGGTCGTTGGATCGGTTCGCGGCCGAGCATCACCTGGACAAGCGATTGCTTCGGGCGATGGCTGGAGACCTCGCATCGCACAAGGGCAAGTCGGTTGTTCTAGCTGGACCGCACTTGCCCACGGCCGTTCATGCGGCGGTTGCGCTGCTGAATGGCGAGATCGGAGCAATGGGAAAGACGTTGCGTTGGGAGCCGCGTCCGGCGGCATTGCCCGTCAGTCGTGTTGCGGCGATCGAGCAGGCGATTCGTGACGAGGGTGGGGCGGATGTTGTTTGCTGGTTGGGTGTTAATCCGGCGTATGACTGGCCAGGTGGGGGGCTCGCTGAACTGCTCAAGTCGGTTAAGTTCACGATCGGTTATGGCCAGTACCACAATGAGACTCTGGATGCGTGTACGTTTGCACTGCCCGACACGCATTTTTTGGAGTCGTGGAATGATGCGATTGGTCCGAGTGGTCTGAGCACGCTTTGTCAGCCGGTGATTGCGCCCTTGTTCAAATCACGGCAGCAGGCCGAATCGCTTCTTGTCTGGTCCAAGGCGTTGGCGCCGGAAGACAAGGAACTGGCAGATTGCAAGGACTGGCACGACTTTGTACAGGGGCGATGGAGACGCGATCTCTTTGCGGCGGATAGCAGTTGGCCAGGCATGTGGAATGCAGCGCTGCGAACTGGAATGGTTCAGGCGGGCGACTCGAAAGCGGGCGAATCGGTTCAGTTAGATCTTGACGCGGCGACACGATTGGCCGCGTGGGATGACAGGTCAACTCAGGGCGACAGTGCCACCGGTGATCGCCTGGAGGTCTTGATTCGGCCTCACTACGCTCTGGCGGACGGGCGATTCGCATCGAATGCGTGGCTACAGGAGATGCCCGATCCTGTCAGCAAGTTGGTCTGGGGTGGCGGGGTCATGGTGGGGCCGGAAACAGCCGATCGGTTGGGGATCTCCACGGACAGTTTGGTTCGCGTCAATCGAAGCGATGATGGGCCGTCGGTCGTCCTGCCAGTCCTCGTTCAACCGGGCGTGGCGGCGGGTGTGCTTGTGGTGACGCTTGGGCATGGACGTACGCGAGCGGGTGATGTGGGGACCGGTGTCGGTGTGAATGTGGCGCCGCTGATTGGAAAGCAAGGCGACTCTTCAAGTGCGTTCGTCTCCGTGGGCGTCTCTGTTCAGGTTGTGCCGAAGGGGCCGCCGGATCGATCCTCGCGACTCGTTCGAACGCAGAAGACTTTTTCCATGATGGATCGACCGATCGTCTTGCAGGGGACAGCATCTGAATACGATGAGAATCCTGCCTTTGTCAAGACTCGAAAGCATGTGCCTCCGCTCGAGCAGATTGATGCGGAGTACGACTATACGCAGGGCCCGAAGTGGGTGATGGCGATTGATCAGAATGCATGCACGGGTTGCAGCGGGTGTGTGATTGCATGCCAGGCGGAGAATAACATCTCCGTTGTCGGTAAGGACCAGTGCGCGCGTGGTCGTGAGATGCATTGGATGCGGATTGATCGGTACGAAGAAGGCAGTTCCGGTAATCCGACGGTATACCAGCAGCCGATGTTGTGCCAGCAATGCGACAATGCACCATGCGAAAGCGTTTGCCCAGTGAACGCGACGAGCCACAGCATGGAGGGCTTGAACGAGCAGGTTTATAACCGGTGCGTCGGTACACGTTATTGTGCCAACAACTGCCCATACAAAGTACGTCGCTTCAATTTCCTGGACTATCGCGGTGAGGCGATGCGGGATGCTGTACGGCAGCTTGTCTACAATCCTCAAGTGACCGTCCGTTCTCGTGGCGTGATGGAGAAATGCACATTCTGCATTCAACGTATCAATGCGGCCAAATTTCATGCAAAGAACGCGGGTGAGAAAATCGCGGATGGAATGGTGCAGCCCGCTTGTGCCGAATCGTGTCCGGCCCAGGCCATCGTATTTGGTGATCTGAATGATCCCGACAGCGAGGTGTCAAAGATGCACGCGTCGTCTCTGGCGTATTTCGTGCTGGAAGAATTGAATGTGAGACCGAACGTAGCCTATTTGGCGCGTGTCACGAACCCTCATCCCGAGGTGACGCCCCATTCCGAGTCGGGTCACTCTGTATCGAGTCATTCCAAAGGAGGGCACTCATGAGCGAACAGTCAGCAGCCCTCACGCCCCCGCCCCTGGTCACTGGTAGCGTCAGTGTTCGGCAGTTGGACAATGCCATTAACGGTCCGTTGGAGTCATTCCCAACCATGCGTTGGTGGATTGCAATCAGTGTGACCGGGACGTTGGCGGCCTGGTTTTTCTACTGTTTTACGTATACGGCATTGGTTGGGATTGGTAGTTGGGGGAACAATAACCCGGTCGGTTGGGGGTGGGCGATTACGAACTTCGTCTTCTGGATCGGGATTGGTCACGCGGGGACACTGATTAGTGCGATTCTATTCCTATTGCGCCAGCGCTGGCGAACCGGGATCGCACGGTTTGCCGAGGCGATGACGATATTTGCCGTGATATGTGCGTTGCAATTTCCGCTGATCCATACAGGCCGGCCGTGGCTAGCCTGGTACTGGTTGCTGCCATTGCCGAACGCTAACAATATTTGGGTCAACTTTCGTTCGCCCTTAATGTGGGATGTTGTTGCCGTATCGACCTACGGACTGGTCTCGGCAATGTTCTGGTACACGGGGCTATTGCCCGATCTGGCCACGGCACGCTACCGTGCCACGAACGGATTACGGAAGTTTGTCTATGGACTGTTGAGTCTTGGTTGGAATGGAAGCAACCGATCATGGTCACATTATGAAAAGGCGTATCTGTTATTCGCGGGTTTGTCGACGCCATTGGTATTGAGTGTTCACAGCGTGGTCTCTTTTGATTTTGCGGTCTCGGTGATTCCCGGTTGGCACACGACGATTTTTCCACCGTACTTCGTGGCGGGGGCGATTTTCAGCGGCTTTGCAATGGTTGCGACACTGATAATTCTGCTTCGAAAAGCATTTCATTTGGAGCACATCATCACACGTGACCATCTCGAGGCAATGAATCGCATCATCATTGCCACATCGCTGATGGTTGGCTACGCCTACCTGACCGAGTTTTTTATTGCTTGGTATAGCGGGGCGGCGTACGAGCGATTTACATTTATCAATCGAGCGACAGGCCCGTATGCGTGGGCGTATTGGACGATGGTCAGTTGCAATGTGCTGGTGCCCCAGTTGCTTTGGTTCAAGCGAATTCGTCGGTCTCCGCTGCTGATGTATCCTATTGTGATCCTGGTGAATGTCGGCATGTGGTTCGAGCGTTTTGTTATCGTGGTCAGCAGTTTGGCCGGTGACTATCTGCCTGCCAACTGGGACTATTTTCGGCCGACATGGATCGACATCGGGTTATTCGTCGGCAGTATTGGCCTGTTCCTGACGTTGGTTCTGTTATTCTGCCGGTTCTTACCGACAGTGGCTCTTGCTGAGACGAAGGCCTTGTTGCCCGGTAGCCAGGCGGGAGGAGGTCATCATGACTGAATCCAGGAGGCATGTGGGAACGGTCGGCTTATTCGACGATCCGGACAGTCTATTGGAGGCGGCGAGACAGGTTCGTGATGCGGGGTATCGCAAGTGGGATTGCCACACGCCTTATCCGATCCACGGCTTGGATCAGGCGATGGGCCTGCGTGAATCGCCTATTCCGTATATCTGCCTGACTGCCGGGTTCATCGGAGTTGGCGTGGCAATGTGGATGCAGTGGTGGATGGATGCGGTCGACTATCCGGTCCGGATCGGCGGCAAGCCGCTGTTCAGTTGGCCCGCGTTCGTGCCCATTACATTCGAGTTGTTCGTGCTGTTTGCCGCTTTGGCGACGATGGGATCGATCCTGGTTTTCTGCCGACTGGGGAAGTGGCACAGTCCTTTGCACGATTCAGGGATCATGGCGGACGTGACAAGCCATCGCTTTGCGGTGGTGTTGGATCGCGCTGACGCGGTCTATGACCGGCAGGCTGCCGATTCGCTTCTGGCGGGTGCGGGCTGTCAGGATATCCGGCCTCTTTACGAAAACGAGGGGGATGACGGGATCTTATGATGAGTCGCAAGATGCAAGACCGCCTGGCTGGTTTCGAACCCCGGTTTTCACCGATGGCGTACAAGGCGGCGTTGTTCGGAATGTTGATCGCGGCCTTCGCGATACCACTCGGACTGGCCGCGATACCATATATCGAGTTTTTTAACGATATGGCCGTTCAACCGAAGGGTAAAGCGCAGGGCCTTTATGGTACGACGATCGGTCAGCCACACCTGGTTGATCGGATGCCTCCGTCCGGATCGTTGCCGATGGACTTCATGCCTTATGCCATAGCGGGCAATGATGTGAAGGCGGCCGAGCGTGCGGGCGAAACGCTGCGGAATCCACTGAAGCCAACGATGAAAGTGCTCGAGCGTGGTCAGAAGTTGTTTCACGACTATTGCCGGACCTGTCATGGTTCCCAGGGACAGGGGGACGGTCCAATTGTTGGTCCGGGCCTCTTTCCCGCACCACCGTCTCTGCACACCGATACGGCTCGGTCGTTCAAGGATGGCCGGATTTTTCATGTGATTACGCGAGGACAAAATGCCATGCCCTCGTACGCTGATAAGCTGAATACGGAAGACCGGTGGGCGGTGATCCATTTCCTGCGAGCATTGCAACGGTCGTTGCACCCCACTCCCGAGGACTTGAAAGAATGAGTGTCACGGCGCCCCTGGATGATCGATCGCAACCCCTTCCGGAGGGATCGCGGTTTGATCGGTTGCAAAAAACGGCCTATGCTCTTGTCGGACTTGGTGCCCTGATGAGTCTGGTGGCATTGTGGCTTGATTCCGAACGGTTTGCATTCGGCTATCTTTGGGGTTACACCTTTATATGGGCGGTGGCGCTCGGTAGTCTCTTTTTTGTTGGGTTGCACCACATCACGCATTCCGTCTGGTCGGTTGTGATCCGCCGAATTGCCGAGATGTTCGCGTCGCTGATGCCGCTGATTCTTGTGCTGATGATTCCGCTCTTCATTTTCGCGTTTTTTTCGACGCCATTCAGTCTGTTTCCGTGGACCGACATGGAGTTGGTTCAGGGCGATCACGTGCTCGAACAGAAACTGGCCTATTTGAACGTTCCCTTCTTTGTTGTCCGAGGGATCTTGTTCGGTGGTATCTGGGCTTTGTTCGCCCGGTTCTTTGTCAATAATTCGCTCAGCCAGGATAATGGTGAGTTTGCCGAGCAGAAAACGCTGCGAATGCGCAAATGGTCCACGGTCTTCATGCCCGTTTTCGCGTTGACGATTACATTTGCATCCTTCGATTGGCTGATGAGCCTCGAGCCGCACTGGTTCAGTACGATCTACGGCGTCTACGTGTTTTCTGGTGTTGCCGCCACCGGCCTGGCTGCGATAACGATAGCCGTTGTCTGGCTTCGGTCGGTCGGGTTGCTTGATACGTCCGTGGTTCGGGCCGATCATCTTTACAACCTGGGGGCCTTGTTGTTTACCTTCACCTGTTTTTGGGCATACATCGCATTCAGCCAATTCATGTTGATCTGGTACGCAAGCATTCCAGAGGAGACCGTCTATTACATTCATCGCATGCATCCGGGCTGGCTCGAAGTTACGGTTGTCCTGGCTTTCGTTCGTTTCATTGTGCCATTTTTCTTGTTGTTGAGTCGCCCTGCCAAGATGGATCCCCGGCGTTTGTTACTGGTGTCGGTTTTGGTGCTTATTGGCCAGTTGCTTGACCTCTATTGGTTGATCATGCCTGCGTTGCATCGTGCCGTTCCTAGGCTGGGTTGGCAGGAAGTTGGCCCGGTTGTGTTGCTTGTCGGATTGATTGTGTTGTTCGTTGTCCGGTTTCTTTCGAGTCGTCGACTGACTGCATCGGGAGATCCGTTGTTCGCGAAGTCAGTGGATTTTCATCTTTAACGGGGAGCGCCAAGTCATGAGTTTCGGGAGGATGGAGGCCAGACGGGATTCCCTGTCCACGTGCGCGAGTCGTTCCGTGATTGTGTCTGGACGTGCGATGTTCACGTACGGATGGGCACGCCGACTGGCTGGTTTATTGGCGAGTGGTCTCTTGTGTGTTTCAGCGAGCAGTGGGCTGGTCGCGCAGGAGTATGCGAGTGACGCGACCGTTGGTATCGAGTCCAAGTTGGGCGAAACGATACCGTTGGATTTGACGTTCAACGAGGAGGATGGGGACTCGGTAACACTTCGCTCGCTGGTGAAACGTCCCACGGTTTTTGTTCTGGTCTATTTTCGTTGTCCCGGTATCTGTAGTCCGTTGATGCACGAGGTGGCGGCGACCGTCGACAAGATGAAACTGACGCCAGGGATCGATTACGACCTGATCACCGTCAGTTTCGATGCACGCGAAACACCTCAGCTTGCTCGCATGGCGAAGGAGAATCTGTTGGGCGAGATGAAACGCAAGGTACCGCCTGACGCGTGGCGGTTCTTGACCGGAGACGAGACGAACATTGCTAAGTTGGCGGACGCCTTCGGATATCGATTCAAGAGGGACAAGGAGGATTTTGCACATCCGGCGACAGTGATGTTTGTTTCCAAGGATGGTAAGATCGTCCGATATCTGCCTGGCCTGAATATCCTTCCGAAGCACATGGAGATGGCCATTCAAGATGCTGCCGAGGGGCGAGCGCGGTCGTTCATGCAGAAAATCCAACGGCTATGCTACGCATATGATCCCGAGGGTAAGACCTATATTGTGAAGGTAAACCGGATTATTTTGGCAGTCTCGTTGGTGACATTGAGCCTGTTTATCGGCTATCTGTTTGCCTTTGGCAAGAAGAAGTCGGATCCGAATTCGAATCTGGAAACAACGACTGAAGAAGAAACGGGGATCGCCGATGGCGACTGATATCGCAACGCCGGATACTGAGCATCCGGTCGACTATATTCACGCGTCGAAGGGGCTCGCGTCGTGGTTGACGACCATCGATCATAAGCGGATCGGGATTATGTATCTCGTGATGATGATCGTCTTCTTCTTCTTCGGCGCAACGCTCGGCCTGCTGATGCGATTGGAGCTTATTGCTCCAGGTAATCAGTTCTTGACCAACGGTGCTTACAACCGGATTCTGACGTTGCATGGCATTACGATGATTTTCTTGTTTATCATTCCGAGCATTCCGGCCGTCTTTGGCAACTTCCTTTTGCCGATCATGGTCGGTGCGAATGATGTCGCGTTCCCACGGATGAATCTGGCGTCGTGGTATTTCTACGCCGTGGGCGGACTCTTTGCGATTATCTCGGTCGGACTCGGCGGACCGGACACCGGATGGACGTTTTATGTTCCCTACACGGCGACGACGAGCGCCAATGTTCTTATCCCGATTCTGGCTGCGTTCATCTTGGGGTGGTCGACGATCTTGACTGGGTTGAACTTTATCGTGACCGTCCACAGGCTTCGAGCGCCCGGGATGCAATGGTCGCGTTTGCCGCTGTTCGTCTGGTCCCTGTATGCTTCGGCATGGATCCAGATCATTGCGACGCCGGTTGTGGGGATTACACTGATCCTGGTATTGCTGGAACGCATATTGCAGGTTCCCATTTTCGATCCGGCGATCGGCGGCGATCCGATCCTTTACCAGCACTTGTTTTGGATCTACTCTCATCCGGCCGTCTACATTATGGTTCTTCCGGCCATGGGCGTCGTGTCGGAGATTGTGCCCGTCTTTTCACGCAAAACGATTTTTGGTTACAAGTATATCGCGATTTCGTCGATGGCAATCGCTGCAATTGGCTCACTCGTCTGGGCTCACCACATGTTCACTGCCGGTATGGCCGATTTGGCGCGTGTGGTGTTTTCCTTGCTGACATTCCTTGTGGCGATACCGAGTGCCGTGAAAGTGTTCAACTGGCTGGCGACCATGTACAAGGGATCGATCCACTTGAGGTTGCCGATGCTCTACTGTCTCGCGTTCATCTTTCTGTTTACGATCGGCGGTCTAACCGGTTTGATGCAGGGAGCTTTGGCGACCGATATCCATATCCATGATACGGCTTTCATCGTGGCCCATTTTCATTTCACCATGTTTTGCGGAACAGGAGTCATGTTTTTTGGGAGTCTGCATTACTGGTTCCCCAAGATGTTTGGAAAGATGTATAACGGGACGATCGGGACGATCGGATTCATAACATTTTTCATTGGTTTCAACTTACTGTACGATCCATTGTTCGTCGCGGGTTTTCTGGGAATGCCGCGGCGTTATGCGGACTACCTTCCCGAATACACGATCTATCACCGGATATCGACCATCGGTTCGTGGATTGTTGTTGCCAGTCTACTGGTTATTGTTGGCAATCTGATTTACGCATATTTTCGAGGCAAGCCCGCTCCGAAGAATCCATGGGGCGGTGCTACGTTGGAGTGGACCGTCCCTTCGCCGCCGCCGACCCATCAGTTTGCGAAGACGGTTCATGTGACCCACGGCCCTTACGACTATTCGAATATCGAGGATTTGCATGAGTGAGCACGTGGCCGCTGATTCGGCCTTGAATCATGATGACGCGACAGTTCATCCAGGTGTACCTTACGATCCGATGGCGAACCGGATCGGCATGTGGCTGTTTCTATTCACTGAAGTCCTGTTGTTCGGCACGCTCTTTATTTGCTACGCCGTCTATCTGCACATGTATACATGGCAGTTCGAGGAGGGTTCGGAGCATCTGAGTGTTTGGGCAGGGGCGATCAACACGGTCGTGCTGTTGACCAGCAGTCTGACGATGGCTTTGGCGATTGCGACGATGGAGCGGTCCAAGAAAGAGTGGTCGATTCGGTTACTGAACATCACCCTGTTGTTTGCTCTGACGTTTTTGATCATCAAAGCGTTTGAATGGGGTGGCAAGTTTGAACATGGGATTTACCCTGGATCGGCGCATTTGCTCGAGGACTTCACGAAGGGCGAGAATGTATTCTTTGGACTCTATTTCACGATGACCGGGTTGCATGGCCTCCACGTGCTGATTGGAATGGCGCTGATTCTGTTTGTTCGGCACAAAATCATTCATGATAAGGTGACGCGGACGCGCATCTCGTGGCTGGATAATGCTGGACTCTATTGGCATTTGGTCGACCTGATCTGGATCTATCTGTTCCCTCTGTTTTACCTGATAGGATAGCGAGCGTTCCGATGGAAGCATCTCGCGATGAACATGTATTGGTGCCGTATCGTGTCTATGCGATTGTCTGGGCCGTGTTGGTGTTATTGACCGGGCTGACTGTTGGTGCCCACTTCGCGGAGATGGGACACGTGGCCATTTTGACTGCGATCCTGATTGCGACGTTGAAGGTAACGTTGGTCATGCTCTATTTCATGCATCTTCGGTCTGAGCAGCCGGTGATCGTTGCGATGGTTGTATTCGTCCTGTGCACGTACGGCGTCTTCCTCGCACTGACTTTTACGGACTACATTGCTCGGTAGGAGAGCGTGATGCTGTTTGCTGATTCTGCCGTTTCCGAGCTCACACGAACCGTTGATGACGCGTTTATCTGGATCGGTGGCGTTTCTGTCCTGCTGCTGGTGATCATTACCCTTGTGATGATCTATCTGGTGATTCGGTACGATCATCGCCGGCATCCCGAAGCGGTTCAAATCGAAGGAAATAACCGGCTGGAGATCATCTGGACCGTCATCCCGGTTCTGATCGTGCTTGCGATGTTCTTTAAGGGATACGAAGGATTCAAGTTGATGCGGGCGATCCCGGATGATGCGATGGTTGTTGATGTCGAGGCGCGGAGTTGGTTCTGGACATTCCGTTACCCCGAGCATGGTATCTCGTCCAGCCGGTTGTTGGTTCCAGTTAATCGGGCTGTCCGCTTCAATCTGACCGCGCCGGAGGACGATGTTGTGCACAGCTTTTATGTGCCGGCATTTCGTGTGAAAGAGGATTGCGTACCGGGTCGTACAAATCATATGTGGTTCAAACCTGAACGTACCGGTACTTATAATGTTTTCTGTGCGGAATACTGTGGCCGCGACCACTCGAAAATGATCACGGTGATGGAGGTTGTTTCCCCGTCGGATTTCAAGCAATGGATTGCGAAGAAGATTGTCGACCAGAATAAGCCGATCGATTTGGCGAAAGCGCTTGACCCAAAGTCTAAAGATATCGTCGACCGGGATGCGGCGAAGCTGTACGAAACCTATTGCGTATCGTGTCACGGCAAGGGGGGCGAGGGCGGTTTGGTTGCTGGAGCTCGCGATTTTCGTTCGCTCGAGGGGTGGAAGGGTGGTACCAAGTTGTCCGACATGTACCGGACGATTTCGGAAGGTCGCAAGGGGACACAGATGCGAGCATTCAGTAATCTCTCGCCCTGGGATCGGTTCGCATTGGCACATTTCGTTGCCGCATTCTACAATGGAAGCGACCGCCCGAAGGATTCGGAGGCGGATCTGGCCAAACTGACAAAGGATTATCGATTTGGTGAAGAGCACGAGCCGGCGAAACGGATCTCGATCGATGCCGCCATGAAGGCTATCGCGACCGAGTCGGGTGGGAGTTCGCGTGATGACTGAGATTGCTTGCCAGCATCGGGACACGAGCCTTCGGGCGTGGGTGTCGATGATTGGCGAGTTGACCAAGGTTCGCATCGCGTTGGTCGTCACGCTGTCGGTCGCGACCGGGTTTCTCGTATTCAGCGAGCGTCTGTCGTTGGAGATACTGTTGCCCTTGGCTGGGACATTCCTGCTGGCGTGCGGGTCGGCTGTACTGAATCAGGTCCAGGAGGCACGAATCGATGCGTTGATGCCTCGCACCGAGCGCCGCCCAATTCCTTCGGGGCGCGTCACACGGCAGTGGGCCATTGCGTTAACCATCGGGCTGGTAGGCAGCGGGTTCACGCTGCTGGCGTCTGTCGAGCGGCACACGTTGACCGTATTGGCACTCGGCCTGCTGGCGCTGTTCTGGTACAACGGTGTCTATGTTCTACTGAAACGCGTCACGCCATTTGCCGTTGTTCCGGGCTCGCTAATCGGCGCGATTCCTCCGGTAATTGGTTGGGTCTCCGCGGGAGGGATGGTTTCAGATCCGACAATTCTGGCGTTGGCCGTCTTCTTTTTCTTGTGGCAGATTCCCCATTTCTGGCTTTTGTTGATTTTGTATGGCTCGGAATACGAACAGGCCGGCCTGCCCTCCTTGACGGCCACATTTTCATCGATTCAGTTGGGGCGTATCACAACCGTCTGGATCGTGGCCGTGGCAACTGCCGGAGTCTTGCTTGGTACGGCGTCTTCATCCCATTTGCCCTGGAACGGACTGATTGTTCTCAGTTCGATTTGGCTCTCCTTCAACGCGATGTTCTTGATTCGAGTCAAGCGGATCGAAAACCTGGCGTTTCGCGCGTTCATGCAGATCAATGTTTATGTTCTACTGATCATGGCCTTTCTGGTCGGAAATGCATTCTATTGAAACAGGCCACTTTCGTAATTGCTGAGCCTCATGTCTTGTTGGCCAGAACGGCTCGACAGGAGCCTCGCCCTCCCGTTTTGAGACGAAGCCTAAACCACGGATGTGTCAAGGTCTGGAAAAAGATATCGATGTTGTCAAAATGGAGATCGTTCAATCACCGCCGCGAAGCGGCCACCAGGGTGAACGCATGTTTAAGGATGGGAATCGGATTCTGGTGTGCCGCAGAGTTTCTCTAAATGCGGCGTTTGTTTGGACGCAACGTCTGCGGAAGGAGTTTGCGCATGGAGCCTATCACTCGTGAACGGACGGCCTGTAATCGTGATTGCCCGGATGCCTGCGGGATAGTTGTGACGATTCGCAACGGGAAGGCGATTCGGCTGCAAGGAGATCCCGACCATCCGGTCACTCGTGGGTTCTTGTGTCATCGCACCAGCCGTTTCCTGGACCGGCAATACGCCCCGGATCGTCTGATGCATCCGCTGATGCGAGATGGAAATCACTTGCGGCCGGTTTCGTGGACGACATGTCTTGACCGGATTGCCGAAACGATGCTTCGCTTGCGTGATCAGTCGGGTGGCGCTTCGATCTTGCAGTACCGGGGCGGTGGTTCTCTAGGGATGATGAAGCATGTGGGCGATTATTTTTTCCAGCGTTTCGGCCCGGTGACCGTCAAGAGGGGAGACGTCTGTTCGGGAGCAGCCGAGGCGGCTCAGCGTAGGGACTTCGGCTGCTTTGACAGCAGTGATATACTGGACATTGAAAAGAGTCGTACCATCATTCTTTGGGGTAAGAATGTCGCGGTCAGCAATGTGCACTTGCTACCGCTGCTCAAGCAGGCCAGGCGTCGTGGCGCTCGTCTGGTCTTGATCGATCCGGTCCACACGCAGACGGCTCACTTATGCGACCTGTTCGTCCAGCCTCGTCCAGGCTCGGACGCTGCGCTGGCGCTCGGTATGTCTCGGTGGCTGTTCGAACACGCGTTGGTCGATTCGGACGCGGCCCGCTATTGCGAGGATCTGGCGGGCTACCGCTCGTTAGTCTTCTCGAAGACGCTCGATCAATGGGCTGGAATTGCTGATGTGCCAACAGACACGTTGGCGATGTTGGCCGAGATCTATTCGGAGCGTCCGTCGGCCATACTGATTGGTTGGGGGCTTCCGCGTCGGCGATACGGCGCGACGACTGTTCGGACGATTGACGCGTTGGCGGCCGTATCGGGTAATTTGGGTGTAGCTGGCGGAGGCGCGTCGTTCTATTTCGCGCGTTGTGGGGCATTTGACTTGTCCTTTTCCACAACGATCGAACCTCCACGTACAATTCCTGAACCGTTGTTGGGGCCTGGGATTCTGGCGGCCCAAGATCCGCCGATCCGGATGGCCTGGATCTCGGCAGCCAATCCGGTGACGATGTTGCCGGAATCGGCGACCATCGCCGAGGCGTTAAAGAGTCGTGAGCTGACGGTTGTCGTCGATTGTTTTTTGACCGATACAGCCCGGTCGGCCGATATCGTTCTGCCGACCACGACGATGTTGGAAGAAGATGATCTGGTTGGTGCGTACGGTCACCATTGGTTAGCCGAAGTTCGGCCGGTGTTGGCGGCGCCGGAAGGCGTCAAATCGGACTACGAAATCATCCAGCTGTTGGCTCAGCGGGTTGGACTGGCCGACGAGTTCTCGGATTCCGTGGGCGTCTGGAAGCAACGCATGGTTAGCGGACTTGGACAGCACGGAATCGATCTGGGGACGTTTAGCGAAGGGCCTGTTCGTAATCCATTTGCATCTCAAGTGTTGTTTGCCGATCGGCGATTCAATACGCCGAGTGGAAAGGTTCAGTTGCTGACGAACCTTCCGGAGTCGCTGTTAACGGTTAGTGGAGATCGGACTGTTCGGCTGGCCGCATTGGCTTGCAAGAAGGCACAGTCGTCTCAGTGGCCGGCTGAATACCAAATGGGGCCAGCTGTCGCCACGGTTCACCCGGACACGGCCGCCGGGTTTCAAGACGGACAAGTCGTGCGATTACAGTCCCAACGCGGCCGAATGGACGTTCGGTTGCGATTTGACGATCGCCAACGAACGGACATCCTAATCATGGAAAAGGGTGGTTGGTTGTCGGCCAATCGTTGTGCCAACATGTTGGTCGATGCTGAGTTGACAGACGATGGCGAATGTGCGGTGTATTATGATACGCCGGTTCAGATCTTGCCTTTCGAGTAATTCACCCGTCCCCTCGGCTTGTGAGTGAACCTGTCCGCACATCCTGGTCGATCAGGCGCGGACAGGTATGGGCATGCCTCGACCCTGCTCGGTTAGACCGAGTACGCCGCCAATTGTTCGATGATCAACCGAATTGCCCTCGATGCTGTTCGTGTCGGCATCGAGGGGAGATCGTCATGACTGTTGACCACTTGGGTCGGAGTCAGAGGGACGTGAATGAACGTCACGTGGGTCGGCAGCTGATGACGCTCGCAGAAATAGTGTGCCAGATACAACACGGCGTTACAGAGATAGCTGCCCGCATGGTAGGAAACGCGGGTGGGGATGTCCTCTTGTCGGAGGTGTTCGGCCCATTCGGTAAGTGGGAACTTGCTTCGGTATGCGACGGGGCCGTCTTCGATCAAGGTGAGGCAGTGGTCCGGATGCTTGGATTCCGACAGGCCGATGTTCGTTCCGATCGCTTCTAATTGAATGCCGGCAGCTCCAGGCGCCTGGCCAACAAGAATCGCGTAATCGTAAGCATCGACCAGGTCTTTTTCGAGTCGGTCACGGACCAGCATGTAGTCGACTGGATAGAGGCGAGTTGTTACTTGAGGCGTGGCGGGCAGATCCTGCGTCAAGTCGACCAGGGCAAGCCAACTGGCGTTATCCTTCCATCGGCTATAGGGGCCAAAAGCCGTGAGCAAGACGCGTGGCATCTTCGCTGCTCCTGTGACGTAACCCCCAACGGGGCAGCCTTGGGTTGTTCGGTTGCGGCCGGCGGCCACGTTACGTTGAAATGTAACCACGCTGAGCCCCTCTTGGCAATATCGGGCCGCCCGTTTCTCGGGATTCCAATTTGTCCAGCCGGAATGATCCGCCGACTCGTTACAGAGGTCATGGTGCGCCACGAATCAGTAACCGTTCGCGGGTATTGAGTCGCATGAGGTTCGTAGCTGCAGGTAAGCGCCCACCAGAACGATTGTTGACGAGTGGTTTAAGTTGGAGGATTTGGCAAGCATTTTCTCTAACAGGAGCCAAGTATTGACGAAGGCAATCGAAATAGCCACTATCCGATCTGCCCGCACCGCGTCAACCCCTCCTCCCGCAACGGTTCCGCTGCGCGCTTACAGGGTGGAAATGCCGTCGGGTCAACTGTTTTCGATCGATGCGATCTCGTCCGTGGACAGGGCAAACATCTGGTAGACCAATGCATCGATGTGCCCCTGAAACGATTCGATGGACGCGGTCGGATCGGCCGCCTTGAAGGCCGCGATCTTTTGAGCCGTTCGAGAAATCTCGGAAGCGATCGGCTCGGTGGCTCGAGAGAGAGCGGGAACCGGGAGTGTCGACACGTTCAGGCGTGAGAAGTTGATTCCACGATCGACGCTCAGACTTCCATAGCATTCGTTCATGACGAACCGGATAAGACGAGAATTGAGAAGTCCGAGCAAGAACAGTGTCGAATAAGGTGGCCGAATACGACGTAGCACGACCGTTGATATTCCGGAAGCCCATGCTCCACATGGATCGAGGAATGCCTCGAAGTGACGCATTCCCGAGAGGATCAGTTTGCTGTCCGCCATCTGTGTGTAACGGTTTGGAAAGTGGACTCGCATGGCACGGCGGCTTACGACGGGTCTCTTGTATTGTGATTTCAAATACGTGGTCAGTTTGGTTCCCCACAGCGAGACATAGGGATCGATTGTCCCGGTGTTTACGAACTTGAAGACGCTCTGCTCGTCGCCGCGAAGCTCATGGACGTGAGCCGTCAATTTGTAGGCTTGTGACACGGTCCATGCTTCTTCGACCAAGCAGATCTTGGCCAGTGCGGTGTTGGACTCGAGTAACCTGACCAGAAACTCCAGATGTTGCGACAGCAGCATGCCCCACTTGGAGAGCGATGCGATCTGTTCCGACGCGATGCGACTTTGGTGCGAGATTGTCTTCTGGTCCGAAAAGTGTCTGATGCGGACCGTGGCGTTACCAGCCTTCTTAAGTGACACAACCAACGAGGCGACGCCCATGTTTTGGAACGCGCGGAAATCGCTATAGTCGAGGATCTGCCACAGCATCGGCCGTGCCGCCTCTCGTAGCCGTTTTCCGTATCTCGTCGAGAACCATTTGTTGGGAGTGATAAGTGTGGCGATTCCGTTGTGGTTAAGCAGTTGGATGGCGCGTTCCCAAAATGGAATATATAAATCCCATGTTCCTGTTGCCGTGTCGAACTGGCGTGAAATCGCGGCTCGGTATCCCGGCGCCCGTTTGACCATCGTATGGGCATCAACATATGGTGGATTCCCAATCACGATGTCGAAGCCGGCGGCCGGCCGAGCGAATACGTTGGGAAAACAAGTCTGCCAGTAGATCGCATCAGGGTTCGTGCCGTGAGCCACGGATCCGACTTTCGAGGGCTTGCTCGGACGTGTCGAGTCTAATGCGTCTTGAGGATCGGGGCCGAGTAGCGAGTCCCCCGTTTCAATATTGAAATCCGGCAATGGGCTAGGAAATGGTGGTGTCGATTCGGCGACCAATGCGAGCCAGAGTCGCAGCTTGGTTATGGCCACCCCCTTTGGGTCGATGTCGACGCCGTGAATGTTTTGACTGATGATGCGTTGTTTCAACGTATATCGGCTTGGAGCAGGACGAGGTGAATCGCAGTCGGTCTTGGACCCTGACATGCGCACAGCCCGTGTACGGGGTTCGTGGGCGATGGGCTGGAGTGGAGTCGATGCGGAGGGGACCCCAACGTTGGTCGACACGGTTCCTGTTTGGAGGCAGTGCGGCCATCTTTCGTAAAGTGTCTGGTAAATGGTGAATAGTTCATGGAGCAGAACCATCAGGAATGCGCCGCATCCGCATGCCGGATCAACCGCTTTCAGCTTGTTGAGTGTTTCAATGATCTGACATGCAGTCTGTTGGCCGATTCCAGTCGCGTCGTGCCGACCGACCAAATCGCATGCAATTCCTTCAGGTAGGCCCACAACCTGCTCCAGATGGCCCAGCAGCGTTTCACGACACATTTGCACCACCGTCCAGCGGCTTGTGTAATAGACTCCGGAGCGATCACGGGCGGCAGCCAATTGTTCAAAAAGAGTGCCGAGTATTTCGGGGGTAATTGCCTCAGTGCTGCTGTCGGTCGATTCATCCGCCGTAAACGGGTACCGATAAAAGAGGCCCTCAACGGCCTGTTTGCCAAACAAGAGGTCGAATACGGCATCCGGCACATCGGTCACGTTGCCTGTTTGCCGAGGTGGTCGGAATGGGACGCCGACAAGGGAATGGATCTGGCCGGTGACCTTGGGGCCCGGCATCGGTTGGTCTCGCTCGATTGCCTGAAGCAGTGGCTGAATACGACTTTGGTAGAAGGACTGTGAATCGAGCGGTCCCGCTTCGTGCAGGGCACGCAGGTAGTCGGTTCGGCCGTTCAGGTGGATGCAGTTTCGACATTCGACAAGTCGCAAGAACGTCAAGCGGTGGAACATGTCTTGCGTGAAAGAGCGAACGTTTTCCGACGTCTCTTGATTCCGATCCAGGATAAGGTGTTCGGCCTGTTGAAGAACCGCGAAGTAATCTCGGCAGAAACGGCTGTTGGTTTCTTCCACATCGAGGGCTCCATCAGCCGACTGGTATCCGGTGGTGAAACGTGGCCTAGTTGGTTTCTGTCAGCAGCTGTTCAAGCTGATTCAGCAGATCTTCAAACATCGCCATGCAATCTTCAATCGGCTTGGGGGTTGTCATGTCGGCCCCCGCGATTTTCAGCATGTCGAGTGCGTACATGCTGTTTCCGGTCTTCAGGAAGGTCATCCAATTATCGATGGCCCCCGGCTGTTTCTTCATGATTCGCTTGGCAATTGTGGCTGCGGCCGAGTAGCTGTCGGCATAGCGGTAGACATAAAAATTGTAGTAATGGTGCGGCACGCGGAGGCATTCAACATCGGATTCCGGATCGAGCACCAGATCGGGACCATAGTACTTCTGAAATATTTCGTGGCTCTTCGCCTTCAGTGCCTTGGCGGTCATTGGATCACCCCGTTCCGCCATTTCATGAATCACGAGATCGAATTCTGCAAATCGAGTCTGGCGGAACACGGTCTGGCGAATGTCGTCCAGCATGCGACATATCATTAATGCCCGCTGTTTCTTGTCCGTGGTTTGGCTGAGAATCTGCTGCTTGAAGATGATCTCGGCGGAGGTCGACGCGACTTCGGCCGTGAACATCGGATAGTCGGCGTAGACAGGTGGCTGAGTCGTATTGGCGAAGTAGCTTTGCATGGCATGGCCCATCTCGTGCGCGGCTGTTGATACACCGCTGTAGTTTCCCTTGAAGCTCAAGAGAACGTACGGATGAACCAGGTAAGCCCCGCCACAGTAAGCACCACTTCGTTTTCCCCTGTTTTCAAAAACATCGATCCAGCGGGACGCAAAGCCCTTCTGCAAAGCACGGACGTATTCCGGCCCCATCGGTTTCA
>JAJSAJ010000372.1 GCA_024274855.1 Planctomycetota bacterium
AAAAACAAGCCCACGGATGGCAGAGCCGACCCACGGATTTGAGAGGAAAACAGAACCACGGATGGCAAAGTGGGACCACGGAACTGAGGGAAAAATAAGCCCACGGATGGCAGAGCCGACCCACGGATTTGGGAGGAAAACAGAACCACGGATGGCAGAGCCGACCCACGGATTTGGGAGGAAAACAGAACCACGGATGGCAGAGCCGACCCACGGATTTGGGAGGAAAACAGAACCACGGATGGCAGAGCCGACCCACGGATTTGAGAGGAAAACAGAACCACGGATGGCAGAGCCGACCCACGGATTTGAGAGGAAAACAGAACCACGGATGGCAGAGCCGACCCACGGATTTGGGAGGAAAACAGAACCACGGATGGCAGAGCCGACCCACGGATGGCAGAGCCGCCCCACGGATTTGGGAGGAAAACAGACCCACGGAGCTGGGCAGCAGGTGATATTCATCGAGGCGAAGGCTGCCGTTGCCGGTCAGGGCAACGCTCGCATCAGGCCAGAATCGCTTTCACGGGCTGGTGCGGTTCGACACCGGTCAGCCGAACATCCAAACCCTGCCACTTGAACGATAACCGTTGGTGGTCGATTCCAAGACAATGCAGAATCGTAGCATTCATGTCATGGATATGGACTGGGTTATCGACGATATTGTAGCTAAAATCGTCGGTCTGTCCGTAGACGACGCCTGGCTTGATTCCGCCGCCGGCCATCCAGACCGTGAAGCAACGCGGGTGATGGTCGCGCCCGTAGTTCTCGCGTGTCAGCTTGCCCTGGCAATAGACCGTCCGCCCGAACTCTCCACCCCAAACGACCAACGTATCATCGAGCAACCCACGCTGTTTGAGATCTTGAATCAGCGCATGACACGGCTGGTCGACATCGCGGCACTGGTTCGGCAAGTCGCCACCAATGTTGCCATGTTGGTCCCAGCCACGATGAAAGATTTGCACAAAACGCACGTTACGCTCCGCCATGCGACGCGCGAGCAGACAGCTGGCGGCAAACGTGCCGGGCTTGGTCACATCGGGTCCGTACATGTCGAGCACATGCTTGGACTCGCCGGCGATATTCGTCAGTTCCGGCACGGAAGTCTGCATGCGAAAAGCCATTTCGTATTGTGCAATACGGGCTTGAATCTCCGGATCACCATATCGTTCCAGAGTGTCTTGATTCATCCGATCCAACGCGGCGAGCATACGACGCCGGGTCGCCGGACTGACACCCTTCGGATTAGCCAGGAACAGAACGGGATCTCCTTTGCTGCGCAATGAAACGCCTTGGTATTTACTGGGAAGAAAGCCGGCACCCCAGAGCCGATTGAAGAGGGCCTGAGCTTCCTTACGACCTGTCCAGCTGGCAGTCAGCACCACAAACGTCGGCAAGTTTTCGTTCAGCGTACCGAGCCCATAGCTGAGCCACGCGCCCAGGCTGGCACGTCCCGGCAACTGATGCCCCGTGCAAATATACGTGATCGCCGGATCGTGGTTGATCGCCTCGGTGTTCAATGTCTTGACAATTGCGATATCGTCTACCATCTTGGCCGTATACGGCAACAGCTCGCTGACCCACGCACCCGATCGGCCATGTTGTTTGAATTCAAACTTGGAAGGCGCGATCGGGAACCGTTTCTGGCCGGAGGTCATAGTCGTCAAACGCTGTCCCATCCGGATCGATTCGGGCAGATCCTTGTCGAACAGTTTGTCCATTTCGGGCTTATAGTCAAACAGGTCCATTTGAGACGGCGCGCCTGCCATGAACAGATAGATAGCCCGTTTCGCTTTCGGTGCGAAATGGGGGACGCCGGGCAAACCACCCGATCGCTTCGCCGGCTCACCTGCACCACCGGTCGGTGGTAACAGACCGGCTAACGCAGCGGAACCGAGCCCCATGGCGGACCGGCTGAGAAAATGGCGCCGCGTCATCGACTGAACGTACTCGCGTATTGGGTCCATTGCTTGACTCACCTTAGTTTTTTGTGACAACCTCGTCCAAATTCAAGACCAGATTGGCAACCATCGTCCACGCGGCAAGCTCGGACGGATCCAGCTCCGCCTTCGCACGGTTCGCTTGCACCAATTGCTCAGCCGCTTTGGCGTCCTTGCGAAAGGCAACCAGATGGTCTCGATAGGCGGCAAGCAACTGTTTCAATTCCAATTCGTCCGGCAGGCGACAAGTAGCCAACTGGAACATGCGGGTTGCCCGGCCGCGCGCATCAGGCCCAGCCTGGGACATGACCTTCGCGGCGAGCGCCCGAGCCGCTTCGACAAACTGAGGATCGTTCATCAGCAGAAGTGCCTGTAGCGGCGTATTCGTTCGCTCGCGCCTCACCGTGCACGCTTCACGCGACGGCGCATCCAAGGTGCTCAACTCGGGCGGCGGTGCCGTCCGCTTGATAAAGGTGTAGAGCGTACGACGATGGGTTTTTTTCGGGTCGGTATCCGGCTTGAACCGCACGGTATCCGACCCACTGTACCCGACGGCAAACCACAATCCGTCCGGCTGGGGCGGCTTGACGCTCGGTCCGCCCAGTTTCTCGACCAACAAACCGCTGATCGCCAGCGCCTGGTCACGCAACATCTCGGCATCCAGCCGGAATCGGGGGCCACGGGCCAACAGACGATTTTCCGGGTCGCGTTGATACCGTGCGGGCGCCGCACGCGATGTCTGGCAATAGGTGGCCGACATCACCATCCGTTTGACCGTTCGTTTGACATCCCACCCATCCTTGACAAACTGAGCGGCCAGCCAATTGAGCAGATCCGGATGGCTGGGCACTTCGCCCTGCGAGCCGAAATCCTCGGCCGTCTTCACCAGACCCACTCCAAACACGTGCTGCCAAAAACGATTCACGGTTACACGTGCCACTAGCGGATGGTTGGGCGTCACCAACCATTTGGCAAGTCCCAACCGATCGTTGTCCACTCCTTGGGGCAACGGAGGCAATCCGGCAGGCGTCGCCCGCTCGACTTTCAAACCGTGCTGATCGTATTCTCCACGCTCGAGAATCCAGGCGGGCTTCTGCTTCTTCGCTTCGCGAAACACCAATGTCGTCGGTCCTGCTTTTTCGATCGCCGCGATCTTCTGCTCAGCCGCTTGGATTCTGGCTTGCAGCGAATCGAATGTCTTCCGACTCGGCGCGTACACATGCTGCAGAAAATAGTCCAACAACTGCTTTTTCTGAGCATCCGTACGTTTCGTCATCTCCAGCTTGACAATGGATTTGATATCCTTCGGCAGTCCATTGGCACCGGCCGCACGCTGGTCCTTCGCCCAACCGGCCAGCGAGCTGTACACAGTTCGCCGCGTTGTGACACCGATCTTGTCCCAATAGACCGTCCCGTCGAATTGCGTGAACGCCCAACCATGAACTTTATCACCCGGCTTCAAGCCGACATCGCCTACAGAGACTTCCAACCGAACCCACTCACCGGCCGGAGGCAAGTCGCCCTTGTGCCGTCTGCTCGCTTTCCCATTTTTTCCCCAATCGATCACATTCGCACCCCAGTAAGCACGATGCTCCCAGGTTCCGTTGTTCCACTGCATCATAATCTCTTTGGGCGGGTTATCCGGATCCAGATAGACGTAGGCAAACAACAGCTGCTGCTTCTCGACAACCAATGGTTCTTTCGCCTTTTCAAAGAAATGCTGGCTCCGTCCCATCGCCGTTCGCGTCGTTGCCCGCTTGCCACTGAGAACGGGCTTCGGCGTCGTTACCCATTTCCAGGGTTCACTCTCTTTGGCTCCGGTCGGCACCTCATCATCCACCCAGATGCGTTGGACCTCCTCAACGACTTTCCCCAACTTCGAATCATCCGGTTCATGGTACTCGACGGCAGCCAGTTGTTTGCGGAGTTCGGCCTTTACGTTTTTCACATCGCCCCGCAGAGAAGCTATTTCCTGTTTCTGCTGAGCGGTCAAGATCCGCAGTGTCGGCGGCGGATCTTTCCGGTTACCGTCCATCTCGTTGCCATCCATGCT
This sequence comes from Planctomycetota bacterium, assembly GCA_024274855.1. Classification (GTDB taxonomy): domain Bacteria; phylum Planctomycetota; class Planctomycetia; order Pirellulales; family Pirellulaceae; genus JAJSAJ01. The sequence goes on from JAJSAJ010000372.1 coordinate 3,994, forward strand.
GTTGAAGTAGGCGAACAGCGAGTAGAAATCCTTCATCGTGAACGGATCGTACTTGTGATCATGGCACCGTGTGCATTCCAGTGTTGAGCCGAGAAAGACAGTACCGATCGTAACAACTCGATCAACAACATTGCGCACATAGACTTCTTCTTTGATCGATCCGCCCTCGTTCGTCGTTACGTGGCAGCGGAGAAAACCGGTTGCTATCCGTTGATCGTCGGTCGGGTTGGGCAACAAATCACCGGCCAGTTGCTCGATTGTGAATTGATCGAACGGCTTGTTGCCGTTAAATGATCGCACAACCCAATCGCGGTAGGGCCACATTTCGCGATAGTTATCCAAGTGCAGTCCATGCGTGTCGCCATAGCGGGCCGCATCGAGCCAGAATCGGGCCATGTGCTCGCCATAGCAATCGGACGCCAGGAGCCGATCGACAACATTCTCGTATGCATCGGGCGAATCATCGGCCAGAAACGCGGCAACTTCGTCCGGGGTCGGGGGTAGTCCGGTCAAGTCGAACGTCACACGACGGAGCAGTGCCGCTTTTTTCGCCTCAGGTGACGGCTTGATATCTAGTTTTTCCAGCCGAGCCAACACGAAGTGATCGATCGCGTTCCGAGGCCACGCCTTCTGCCGTACCGCGGGCACCGATGGCAGGCAGGGTGGACTGTAGGCCCAATGCCCTTCCCAAGGCGCGCCTTGCTCAATCCACGTGCGAATCGTTGCGATCTCTTCCTTGGTCACGTTTTTTTTCGAGTCAACCGGCGGCATGTGCAGATCCGAATCGTCGGTGATTAGACGTTGATAGACTTCACTGGACTTCGGATCACTCGGCACAATCGGATGTGCACCCGAATCCGCCTCGCCCAAAGCGCTCGCCTTGTCATCTAGTCGAAACCCACCTTCCCGATCCTCTGCATTCGGACCGTGACAGTGGAAACACTTGTCCGAAAGAATCGGCCGAATCTGCTGATTGAAATCGACTCGCTCCTGATCCGCGGCGCGACAAAGTTGGACAGACCAACCCAGCAGAACCGAAACCACGACAGCGAACCCCCATGAAATTCCGTGAGATCTGCAGCGGAATGCGGGTAAAAGAACCTGGCAGATGAAAACCTTTCGGATCACGAGTCACTCCTAGGCTGATGAAGTTTTCAACAAACGGCGATGTCGTCTGTCCGAGCTCTATCAAGAAAGAGTCGCGCACAGGGCGCAGAGCTTGTCGTTACCCAGATCTTCCCGCCGGGCCAAGTCCCGGCGGAGCCCCTGATCCATCAGCAAGCCCCAAAATCATCGCTCCGCCGGTGACGTTGATTGTACCACGTACCACCCAACGGACCAAGCAATCCGCGGATTCATGGGGCTTGCTCAGTTGACAACCGTTCCCGTGATAAAATCGGTCTCCTCGATGGGAATCACCTGCTGATACTCGTCACACGGCCCAAATCGCTGAAATTCGTCGGATTCCGACATGTGCCGGCGAAGAATGCACATGATTTCCTCGACCGCCTCGGGATCCGAGTGCAATTTTGTATGGGTTGTGTGAACGAATCGCTCGGTCGAAACATAGGGGTGCCGAGCACTGCCAACAGAGACCGGACCATCGGCCGGAATGAACAGAAACATAGGGAATCCGGTCCCAACAATCGAGTGAAGCTGGACATTGGGCCCTGGACAGAGTTTCTGGATCGCCTTGAGTACACCGCTGTTGGGATCAAGCATGTCGATACTGCTTGGAAGCCGATTCTGAACTTCGGGCGAGAAAACACCCGGGTTATTGGCTGCCAACATTTGATGCCTGAGTACTTGTGTTTGAGACTGCTGGATCAGTGTTGAACTGATGCTGCCAATGGTTTGCGTGACGAACCCCGAGCCGTTGTGCGGCGTGCCGATAAAGACCGTGCGGGTGATGAACGGCAAAGGCTCAAAGTAAAACCACTCGGCCAGACGTTTCTTCTGCTCATCCGTGGCATTGATTTCCGACAGGGGACGATTGGCAATGCTGTACCAAAGCGTGTCATCACTGCGCGTCACAACAAGCTTCGCAACAAGTCCGCCCATACTGTGTCCTATCATCGCCATCTGGGACAACGCCGGATCTTGTTCGGCCGGGTCGCATGCCAGACGCGCCGCCCTTAACTCGCGACGGAGGATCGCCGCGGACTCAACAAATGGCTTCCCGGTCGGGTAGCGAAACGCCCACAATTGGAAACGCTTTCGCAAATCGGGACGGGCCAGGATCTCGTTGGCCAAGTTTGCCCAGATGCCAGGTGACGACATCAAGCCATGGACAAATACAATCGGAAACTTACCGGGCTGATACGGCTCGATCATGAATAAATGCTCACGGACTTCGCCACTGTCCGGCTCAATGAGCCCCTTGTAGGGATAGTCGCGAACTTCTCGTTGTGCCACTTCAAACGGAGCTGATATGTCGCTTGCCAGCGGAACCGGCTGACCACGAAACGACACCTTTGAAATCCGCATCGGATCGTAAAACTCGAGTGGACCGTGGGTAAGCGGCATCCCCGGTCGCGGTGCTCGGCCCGCAAGTGTGGCCAGACTGGGGCGCAGGACGACCGTCGCCGCAAAGGGCGTCTCGTGCAAGAAAAACCGTTCGTCCGCCGTCTGCTGCCGAATGGCCACGAACGGAGCGCCAAACCCCTCGACGCCGTAATGCTTCTTCAGCTTCCGCGGCAGGTCAGGCGGCACCGTCTCGATGCGACTGAAATCAGCCGGTTTCCAGACGAAACCGTGATAGGCAATCTTGATGAACTGCTGGCCGGCCGACGTGTTTACAGACAGCCCGCTGGTCGGGTCCAACCGCCCGAACCGCTGCCCTGTTGCCAACAGTTTTACCAGAGCACTGTGATACAGTTGCCAGGCACGCTGGTACTTGGGATGGTTTGCCAATCGGCGGTCCTGCAAGAAATGCCAGCTGAACGCCACCGTTTCGAAGTATAAATCAACGCTTGTGGCCGAATTATCCAACTCGGCCGCATCGGCGGCTGAGTACGCATTTTCAGCGAAGTCGACCGCAAGACTTGGGTTCTGTAACACGGCCATGGCCGCTTGACGAGGCCGATCCGCCATGATCACCTGTTTCGGACCGCCCGTATTGCCTGTTCCACAAGGCGCGCCCCGGCAGATCCCCGGCACGCTCAGAGGACGCATGGTTCGCCGAAAAACGTCCTGTGCACACAATGGCGACTCGGGCAACAAGAGACTGACGACCAGCCCCACAACCAAACCGGCAACCACGGTCCAATAAGAACGAACCGGCATTTGCTGTTGACGTCGGATCAATGCCCTTACCCCATGTTACGCGTGCCAAAGAGCCTCGGATGCCTGGGCATAACCCAAGGGGAACATGCCCGCATCTGCGCCGCTTCCGTTGGTCGCACCAACTCGACAGGCTCTACCCGGAGCCGTACACCTGCGTACTTCCGCAGACACATGGCATCCGATGTTGCAAAAAGGCAACATGCCCACACTGAATCATCGGCGCAAAGTACGCACAAATTGCGGATTCCGCGACCTGGAAAAGAATTGAGTTGACCAACCTGATGGATTGCACAAGCGATACCGCTTATGACGGCAATACAACCCCAGATCCGGCCGGATGGGGCAGACTTGCAGAGGCCCGGAAGTGGCGATCAAGTTCCGCGCAAAATGGCAAGAACTTTTCAGGCAATTCGATTAACGACGTGATTTCAACGCTAGAACGAACGTTTGGACCTTCGCGAAGTTTGTGCACTTCCGACTGCTTTCGGCGCGTCCGGCTAGGTTTACTGCGGGACTGCTCCGCCTGCTGAAGCAGGCGGCTTCTTTTCGGAACCCGGTGTGGGGGGCCAATGGCCGAGAAGCAACTATCCAATCCACGTTTCGATCAGTCCGGCAGACAGTTCGTCGAGACAGGTTACCCGATGATCGGCATGCTGCAGCGTATCGGCCGGACGGGGTGGGACGACCAGCGCGATACTGGTCATTCCGGCGCGATTAGCCGCGTCGATTCCGACTTCCGCGTCTTCGATCACCGCAGCCCTGGCGGGAGGCACGCCGAGTCGTTCGGCACAGTGCAAAAAAACCTCGGGATCAGGCTTGCCACGCGTCACATCCATACCGGTGACTACGGCATTGAATCGGTGCCTTCGAGCAAGGCGGTTGAGCACAAGGTGAACATTTTCCGGCGGGCCTGAGGAGCCAGCGGCCAACAAGAATCCCGCATCGGCTAATGTGTCAATCAGCCGACCCGCCCCTTGCATCGCCTGGAAATCAGCCTCCAGGATTTCTCGGAACAGGATTTCCTTTCTCGCATCCAACTCGGCAACCTGCTGGGACGTCAGATCGTCCTCAGACAAATCAACAATGATCTCGCGGCTCGTTCGTCCGAATGTTTCAAGAAATTCCGATTCGGTCAATCGGTGGAAGCCCCGTTGATCAGCCAACATTTTCCAGCTTTGAAAATGGGCTTGATACGAATCGATCAGGACGCCGTCGACATCGAAGATCACCGCAAGAGGATCACTCATCGTCTTCCGAATCCTCATCGTCGGCCAAGCTGTCCGCCTGGTCATTCAATTCGTCCATCAGCGTTGCGGGGCAGACTTCTTTCTCGCCGCATTCCCGACACGTAATGTGGATCAAGTCCGACCCGGCCAGTTTCATATCGTGCTGCTGGCAAAGATCAAACAGCTTCCTCAAATGGACACATGTAATACTTTTCCCCTTTTCGTCGTCAGGCCAAACCTAGGCATCACTCACTAGCCGGCAGGCTAACCGCACAAGCTGACACGAGTATTGCCCTCCAGACAATCCTGCACCCGACCTGTATTTTAGCAACATTCCGGCCGATTGCAGCCGCAAGGAATCTACCATGAATGCGGTGAAGGAGGCAGGGCTGCTGCCAAATACGAGCTGCCCCATGGAATGGCGGCTAGTTCGGCCGCTATAATGGCCCCGTGTCGACACCCAAGTCGGCAGAGCGAGCGGATTTAACCCTCCCGGACAAAATCGATCCATGCACCGAGGTGGAACATGAGTTCACTAAATCGACGCCACTTCATTGCCGCCACGGCCGGGGCCGCGGCAATCGCCGGCACATCCAGGGCGCATGAAGGTCCCGTCGTACCGCGGCCGCCTACCGTGCCACTGGGCAAAACCGGTATCCGGCTGTCACGGGTCGGACAAGGCACGGGGATGCACGGGTCCAAACGCCAGTCAAACCACACGCGCATGGGCTTTGAAAAGCTGATTTCCCTGCTCCGTCACAGCTATGATCGTGGCATTACGTTCTTTGACATGGCCGACTTGTACGGAACTCACATCTATTTCCGCGAAGCGCTTCGGTTTATTCCCCGCGAGAAAGTGGCATTGCTGACGAAGATCTGGTGGCGTTTTGACGGCCCGGCCGGCCAGCAAGTCGAACCGTGGCGACACCGAGCCTGCAAGACAACAATTGAGCGATTTCGCCATGAATTGGGTACCGATGTCATCGATATCGTACTGCTTCACTGCATGACCACCGACGATTGGCCTCATCTGCTTCGGCCATACATGGATGCGTTGGATGAAGCAAAAGCCAAGAAACAGGTCCGAGCTGTCGGCGTTCCGTGCCACACACTCGGTGCGTTGAAAGCAGCCGCGGAGTGCCCGTGGGTCGATGTCGTGCTGGCTCGCGTCAATCCCAAAGGCGTCAAGATGGACGGGTCACCCGACGAAGTGCTACCCGTCTTACGCCGCATCAAACAGAATGGTAAAGCGCTGATCGGCATGAAGATCCTGGGCGAAGGCAAGCTGGTTGCTGAAAAAGATCCCTCGATCCGGTTTGCTCAAAGCCTAGGCCTGCTCGACACAATGACGATCGGCTTCGAAGCGCCCCAACATGTGGATGAGATTCTGCAACTAATCGGGAAGTACCCGGCAAGCTAGAGGCCGGGCCGCCAATCAACTTCGAGCTAACGCTCGGGGCCCCGCTGGCCCGCTCGCGTTGGTCGCCGGCCCCTCGTCAACAACTTAACAAGCCTTGAAGCGAGTGCTGTGGCAAAGCTAAGAACTGGGGGCTGGGGTGCTCTTTTCACGCGGATAACCTCGTCCTCGGCGTGTCTACCCTCCCAATCAAACTCGGACACAGCACCAGGCTTTGTCTCGAAACCCGGAGAGGCAGTGTTTCCGGGAGGGCGAAGTGTTTCCGGGAGGGCGAAGCTCCTGCTGAGCCTCTTGTCTTGTTGGCCAGAACGGCTCGGCAGGAGCCTCGCCCTCCCGTTTTGAGACCCCTCCGGTCTTGATCGTAAACCGGTCCAGCAGCAGGCAAACAGGTTCCGGCTGCAGTTCCAAACCTCTTGTAGCGTCCTGGATTACGCCATGTCCCGCTCGGCAAGCGGGACCTACCCGGACCACCTTACGATCAAGGCCGACCCCTCCCGTTTTGAGACACAGCCTAGTAACGCTTGCGTCAAGATGGAATGAAGTTGCGAAGATACGTGTGGCTCTGCACCAAAGACGTCTTGCGTAATTCCAACGACTCTTCGAACGCGCGATCCTCCACCTCGACACAAATCGGGCCGCAGTATCCAATGTCATAGAGTGTCCCGCAAAACTGGCCCCAATCGACCTCGCCAAGCCCGGGAATCTTCGGCGTGTGGTACTCGGGGGGTAGTGCCAGAACACCAACGTCGTTTAGTTTGTGCCGATCGACGCGAACATCTTTCGCATGGGCGTGAAAATGCGATCGGCAAATTCGCGGATCGGCGCCACATAGTCCATTTGCTGCCACACCATGTGCGACGGATCGTAATTCAAGCCAAAACTGGTGCTCGGAATATCATTGAACATGCGGCGCCATATCGCTGGGCTCTTAGCCAAATTCTTGCCACCCGGCCATTCATCGTCACTGAAAAGCATCGGACAGTTCTCAATTCCGACTCGGACTCCGTGATCCTCGGCAAACTGGATCAGCGGCTTCCAGGTCTCCAAGAACCGAGGCCAGTTGCCATCAACCGTTTTCGTCCAATCGCGACCAACAAACGTATTGACCTGGCCGATGGCAAGTTGCTCGGCCGCCACAATGACCTTCTTCAGATGCTCCACGTAAACAGCAGCTTCCTCTGGATCTGGAGCCAGTGGATTTGGGTAGTATCCCCACCCACTGATCTCAACGCCCGTCTGTTCGGTCAACTGCGCAACTTCCGCCACCTGCCTCGGGCCAAAGTCGGTCACGTCGATGTGCGTGATACCCGCATAACGACGTTCTGCTTTGCTCGGAGGCCAGCACATCACTTCCACGCATGTGTACCCGGTTGCAGCAGCAAACTCGAGGACTTCCGCCAACGAAAGGTCGGGGAGAATGGCGCTGACAAATCCAAGTTTCATAGCGTGGTTCCTCTATTGCTTAAAGCCCAGACACTAATAACGGGCCTGTGGAAAAGACTCGAAAACAGCTGAATTCGCCGACCATCCAACGGTCACCTAGCAGCAAATTCCGTCAAGCCAACATACAAACAGCAGGCGACTCGACCACCAGAGTACGCAATCACCCGGTCGCGGTCAAACACCAAGACCCGATTTTTCACCGCCGAACAGACACTCGCAAAAACCGCAAACCAAGTAATACTTTAGCCGTCTGCAGTAGGATTTGTATCTCACTGCTGTTTTTTTTCGGTTGATCGACCCCAGCGGCCTTGTGCCGTTGGTGAGCGAGTCTATTGAGCTAAGAGCAACGCGTCACTCCAAATCCCTCGCTCCCTCCCCGCCGCTTTTGGCGGCGGGGAGGGAGCGAGGAGGGGACATTTCACCACATCGCGCTAGCTCACGAAACTTATTCACCCATGGGACAAGCCCATGGGGGTCCCTTGAGAACCGTTCTCCTCCATTTGGCTAAAGTGTTACCAAACCAAAAAGCTTTCCCGTTACACCATCTTCGAGGGTGCTATCTCTGGGGGCGCCGCCTTGAAAGACACATCAAAGACCTCTCGATAGACCAAGATCATCGCGGCCGCTTGAACCGGCATGAACAGCAGCGCCGGAATGAGACAAAGACAAGAGGCCACAAGCGATATCAACGAATAGACGATCAGCATCAGCAGAATGCCACCCAGATTCGCCATGGCCGCCCGAGCACTGACTTTGATCGCCGGAATCGCCGCCATCTGCCTATCGACAATTAATGGGAAAACAAACATGAACAGCGCCGGGACAACCATCGCAACAACCAAGACCCCCACATAGGCGACAACGGTTGCCACTCCAGCAACAACCGACATCACACCGCCCTGCCCCGCGATGACACCTATAACGCCAACGACGACAATCAGGTACACCGGTATGATCAAAACCGCCTGCCCTACCATCAAAAGGACCGATGCAGTCAGGCTCTCCGCGAAATGATCAAACCCATTGAACAGCGTCTCAAATCGAACCGGCTCGCTTCGTAAACGCTGCGAATAACACATGTAAATACCACACGCCATCGGTCCCACCAAAATACCGAATGGGACGAGCGATGCGATGAACAAACCAACAATGACAATTCCCAGCAACAACCAGTAGTCGTCACCCATCATGTCAAGCGCCTGCCTGAGCAACTCGATGGGCGAAATCACCACTTTCCGAAACTCAATATCGTCTTCATCCATGGTTTTCCCCTTGCCACTGAAATCAGGCTACTGAATCAATGCCCACTGCACGCCACCCCATTGCTCACCGGTCGATCCCTGACCGCTTTCGCGCTGCAGCCACATGTGCGTTTCCCCCACCGAGCAACAAACAGGCCCCACGCAAGCGAGGGGAATTGACAATCGCTACAGTTTTGCCAAACTCGCACTCTTCACCACACTAGCCACATAGCCCC
>JAJSAJ010000373.1 GCA_024274855.1 Planctomycetota bacterium
CAATTCGAAAGTCACGCCACCGGGATTTTCCGATTTTCTGGGACAGATCAGCCGGCTACGAAATGCGATCGAACAGGTAACCACGTGTTCCAAGCCAGACCTGCTTGCAACCGTCGATTTGATGTGCAATGCCGAGCGTCGAATCGCCAGGGGGCGATACGACGATGCCGCGGCACGCACCTATCGGGCTCTCGAATCCCTATCCCAGCTATACCTCCAATCGCGGCATGGGGTCAGCGTCGCGGAGCCCGATTTCCAGAGTCTCGACCAGTCTCGGCGGAAGGCCATCCATGACCAGTTGGAACATCTTCCCGAGAAAATCTCGCTTGACAACGGCTGGCGAATCCTGTGGGCCCTGGATGATCCGGCGGCCGAACACGTATTCTTTAGCCGAGGAAAAAAACTCGCCAATAAGTTCGCGGGCATCCTGGATGCTCGTAACAACTCGATTCTGGCCCATGGTTGGAACCCGGTCGGCCAGGCTCAAGCGACGAAGATGCTGACCAAGTTCCGCGAACTGATGCTAAGCATCGAAGGGGACAATGCACGTGAAGCCATCCAGCGTCTTTGTCCCCCGAAACTACCGGCCTTCTTTGAACGGCACGATGTTACGCAACGAGGCAAGGCCGCCAAGCATGAGTAGGTTGCGTCGAGTTCACACGGTCAATCCACCCAGTCGACGGGCCGACCAACCAGCCAGCCAACTCGGTGCGATGAGCGGCGACACACCGGAGTCTTCAGTATTCTAGCAGATCTGGATTAGTGTTCAGCTCGGACAGACGCATCAGGGAGCCATGCAAAATGCGGATCAAGAACGGAGATGTCGAAAACGATGATGTCGAGGATCGTGACCATGCCACATTGATACCCGATGCGTGTCGTTTGGTCTTGGCTCAGATTCCCATCCTGCCCCGTCGAATGCTGTTGCAGACGGAATCGATCATGGCGACCGCCCCCATGTTGCGTGGCGTATGGGGCGCGGCGTTACATCATCTGGACTTGAACGTCTACCACACGGTTTTTGACGTGGCGAATCAGAAGGGGCCGGCCATACCCGGCTATATTATTCGGCCTGCTCCGGAAGATCCAACGTTCGCGCCGGCGGTCGACTGGTTTCTGATAGGCGATGCGATTCGGCACGATAGAACACTAGTACGTGCATGGGACATAGCTTGCGGAATGGGTCTGGGGCGTGATCGTCACCCGTTCCTGATACCGGAAACGGTCACCTTGAGCGCCGATGGCCGGCACGGGACAACGGACGGGTGCTGGCGACTGGATCGGGCCCGCTGGCCATTGCCCGATGCAGCGCGTTCGCCGTGTCGTTTGGTGTTTTCGGCACCGTTGCGTTTGCGTCGTCGTGGCAAACTGATTGAACGGCCGACCTTGTCCGACATCGTTGTGGCGTCCGGGCGGCGCGTCGGCGCGTTCCTTCCCCGACACTACCAGGGGGTTTGGGAGATCTTGTCCTCGCAAATGCTCGAAATCAGTCGAACGATTCCGTGTGCTGAGTGGAAAGGCGCCCGCTTGGATCTCATTCGCTATTCTGGCCGCCAACATCAGGAGCTGGATATTCACGGCGTCAGTGGCAGCCTGCTGCTTCCCGAAGGACCGAGCATTCTGTGGCCGCTGCTGGCGGCCGCAAACTGGCTTCACATCGGAAAAGGGACTATCATGGGGCTTGGCCAGATGCATGTGCACTCAGCCTAAACGGTTACGATATCATAGCTGTTCATGACGATAATCACCGGACCGTCATGAGTCATTCTTCCATCGCAATTCGCTACACACTTGTCAGTAGTCAGTAGTCAGTGACAAATGACCGATGACAAATGACAAATCGTAGCAGTCCACGACGATAGCCCCTGATTACAACCCATGGATCAAGGAGGAAGCCATCCCCCCCACTGCGCACGAGGAGCCATTTCATGACAACTGCCGTCATTGAGTCGTTCGAACAGCGATTGCATCAAAACGATGATTCGGTGGCCGATGGCATTGCACAGTTCGTGCAAGATCACTCGGCAACCGACGGAGATCACACACGATGGGGGCTATTGTGCGAACAGGCCGGACTGGTTGGCCTGGCTTTTCACGAGTTCCAGCTTGCCGTGCGCGACAATCGCGGCGATACCGTTGCTTTGTCCCGACTGGTCGAATACTATCGCGAGCGTGGTGATACGGACCGTGCCGCGGCGATCCTGGAACGACTGCTCGAACTGAATCCTGTCAACCAGAAGCACCTGGAAGCATACGCCGAACTGATGCGAAGCGAAGGCGCGCTGCCGCGATTGGAGGACATGCTAAAGCAAGCCATCGCAAGAGGCCTGGCTCCCGAACGTGCCAAGGAACTTCGCGGCCCGGGAACTGCCGAGACCGATGGTGGCGATGGGGCGGACCAACGTGCAACACCATCCACCTCGCAGCCGCCTGCCCCAGCACCCACCGATGCCGACTGCGTTCGGTTCTCCATCCTGTTCGCGGGGCGCGAGGACGTTTATGCCCGACAATGGTGCCGGCCAAACGACCGCCAGATCGGCTATGCACCGGTCCACGAGCCACTGACACCCGCCGTGATTCGAAACCACTTGCTCGGCAGCTATACGGTCGGAGTCTACCCGATTCGATTGGATCAGACGGCCAACTGGTTCGCCGTCGACTTGGACATCAACCGACAAGCGCTCGATCACGCTCGTCGAGCTCCGGAGTTTGCCAGGCAGTTGCGTGATCTGACACGTCGCACGGGAATCACTCTACTCGAATCCTTGCGCGACTTGGAATTGCAACCGCTGTTCGAAAACTCGGGCTACAAGGGCCGCCACTACTGGGTGTTTCTGGAACAGCCCGAACGCGCAAAGGTTCTTCACCAATTGGGCCGGAATCTGCTGAGGTACCTCCAAGCGACATTGCCGTCCGAGTTTTCATTGGAGTTCTTTCCGAAACAAGGAAAACGTTCTGGAAAGGGGTTGGGCAATTTGATCAAACTGCCACTGGGAATCCACCGGCGTACAGGCTACCGAAGCCAGCTTCTCGATGATCAGGGACAAGCTCTGTCCGATCCGCTGCAGAAGCTGCGCAACACGCCACGATTGTCTCGCGAGGGACTGTATGGGCTGATCCAACGTCTCAAGACGACCGTTGGCCCGTCAGCCCTCGACACGTCCGAGAATGACGAGCAACCAGCCGGTGATGAAGCGGCGCGCGCCGAGCCGACGGCACCGCTGCTTCCGCCAGACGTACCCCCGCCATGGACCGAAGCCGACTTTGACGCCGATCCCCGTATCCATCATCTGCTGGCGGAGTGCCCTGTGTTGGCCGAACTGAAACGCCAAGTCGATCAGCATCGCCAGTTGAGTCACGACGAGCAGGTTGTCTTGATCCATACGATGGGACATGTGACGGGCGGTCCGCAAGCCGTCAACTATTTGCTGGACAAGTGCGTCGATGTTGGCGTCGATGCCTTTATGAAGAGCCAATTGAAGGGAAATCCGATCTCGTGCCCCAAGATACGTAAACGGATCGGCCATGTCACGCGCCGAGTACGGTGTCGATGTGCTTTCGAGTTTGCGGGGGACCACTATCCGACCCCCGTGCTCCATATGCACACGCTTTCGAAAGACGCGTTGCCCAAGGTCTCCGAGCCAGATCCCGAATCGATCGATCCGGACACGCTGGCCCGGCGGTATACCGTGTTGGACCAGCGGCGACGCGAGATCGACGCCGAGTGGCGTCGGATGCACGACGCGATGTGCCGGCTGATCCGCACCATGCCCGACCAGTCATTTCAATGGGAAGCTGGCATGTTCCACCTGGTTGAAAAGGAAGGCGTCGAAACACTGACGTGGGACGTGTCACATCCCGGCGCCGATTCCGCCGGCGTCAGTTGGGAATTATGGACTTCCAGCAAAAACCGAACCGATCGCTCGAAGCAACTCTGGCCGACACCACGGTTCCGCCCGAGTCGATGCCGTCCGATTCGATCGGTGAGGCGGTTGCCCCCGATGTCGAGTCGCCGCCGTTCGATGTTGACTACGACGGGGACGACGATGGGGACGAGGCTGACCGTGGGCCGCCGGCCGTCTACCTGGCCGACACGGGCCGTCGAATTTTCCTCACCGCTTTTTTTCGACGGATGCGCGAGCGAATGACATACGGTCCGCGCGAAGGTAAGTTCGAACTACGCCAGATCCTTCGCGAACAAGTCTATCATCTGGCGCGCGTGATCGATCAGAAGGACGCGGACTACGTCGCGTTCGTTCCAAAATAGTTCGTCCGCCGAGACAGGAAAACAAGGGGGTCAGCGTGTACGTCGTCGTTTGCTATGATGTGGTATCGAACCGTCGTCGCGCTCGTTTACTGAAACGATTGAAAGGCTTCTTGCCTCACGTTCAAAAAAGCGTGTTCGAGGGTCCGATGACCGAACCACGGGTTGTCGAGATGCGTGAGATGATCCAATGCGAAGTTGACATGGCCGAAGATACGGTTCGCGTGTATCGGCTGTGCGAGCGATGTGTTCCGGCTACGGAGGTGATTGGATTGGGGCTGTATGTGGATCGGAGTGACGATGACGAGATTGTGTAGTGCGCTCGCGACCAATACAAAGCGCTCGCGTTCGGTACAGAAATCGGCGTCCGCAGACCTCTGCGCGAAAATGGCCAATTCCCATAAGCCATGTCAGGTTCTTGAGTTAGGGCGAATGGCAAACAGGAGATTGGCGGTTGCTGTAAGTTCTTTTTTACCAGAAGGTTACGTCAACAGTCCGGACACCCGATTGGAGGGTGTGCAAAACGAAACGGCCAGGTTGGCGGAATTCA
>JAJSAJ010000374.1 GCA_024274855.1 Planctomycetota bacterium
CATTGCTCGACGATCAGCAACTGCCCGACCTGGCCGGCGATGCGGGGCCTGGCGATGTGACGGCACCCGGCTGGGACCAGCCGCTGCCCGAATTGGAACCGATGGCGTTGGAATTGCCCGATGAGGTGACGTTCACCGACCCGACGACCTCCGACCAAACCGAGCAGCTCGGACCACTTGCCGAACAGCAACCGCCGGAGCCGCCGGCAACCGACGCCGACTCCGGATTGGGACCACCACCGGACGACCCGCTCGAGATGCTCGAACAAATGGATGACGCGGCCGACGCGGGGAATTGGTCCCGACCGATCCTCTTCTTCCCGACCGGCCGATCCGAAAGCGTTTCTTTCCGACTTGCTGGCGCCGATGGCTATTGGGTTACCGTGACGCTCCGCGGCATGACCGGCGCCGTCGACATCGGCCCGCTGCAACATGCGATCAGAACCAGCCCGATGCGCGAGACCGAATCCGAAACGCAGGCCGTGGATAGCTCGACACAAGACGAGGGACAATACTAGCAAGAAGGTGAAAGGGTTGTAACGCTCTAGCCAAATGGCAAGTGATCGACTCAGCGGGAGGGCGAGGATCCTGCCGACCCGTTCGGGCCAACAAAACACGCGGCTCAGCGGGAGCTTCGCCCTCCCGAAAAGACTGCTTCTCTGGGTTCTGGGACAAATCCCAGAACGCTGCCAGACGACTAAACAGTTACCATTTTTCATTTGTCATTTGTCATTTATCATCTGTCATTGGGTAACTGTTTAGCCGTCTGGAGTTGGATTTGCATTTCGCTGCTGTTTTTTCGGCTGATCGACCCCAACGGCCTGGTGCCGTTGGTGAGCGAGTCTATTGAGCTAAGGCCGGCATGTCATGCCGACGGCCGCTCCCTCCCCGCCGCCAAAGGCGGCGGGGAGGGAGCGGAAAGGGGGGGTTCATCACATGCTTTTTAGCTCGAGAGACTTATTCACCCATGGGACAAGCCCATGGGGGTCCTTCGGCCAACGCGCGTTCTCCATTTGGCTAAAGTGTAACGTCAGTGGAAATAGTATGACCCCGCAGCGCTGCGTCTCTCGATGATAAATGAGTAATGTCAAATGACTAATGATAAATCGGGGAACGCTCCGGTGCTAACGCGATGGCGGACGAAAACCCCGTGAACGACTACAATATATCCAAGGGGGAACCCTGAACCGTGAAACCACAAATTGCCATAACCGGTTCGACATCGCGGCGCCGAGGCGTGTCGTTGCTCGAGGTGTTGTTGGCAACCACTTTGCTGCTTGGCGCGGTCATGGCGCTCTCGCGTCTGCTTTTTGTGGCTCAACGTCACGCGATCGCCGCCGAGGACGAAACGCTTGCTCAACTGCTATGCCAGAACACCATGCAAGAACTGCTGGCAGGAATCGAACCCCTACAGGCGGTCTCGGCACGCGAAGTGGATCAGTATCCGCAGTGGACCTATTCGGTCGATATCGAACCGTTGACCGACGTGCCGCTGATCGCCATCACGGTGACTCTCACGCGGTTGCCCGACGAAGATCAGGATCTGCCGGTTGCGGGCGAGGACGCGATGGAACGGCCGTTGCACGGGTTCCGCCTGATCCGTTGGGTTCGAAGCGGCAATCGGCAGCTGAGTGACAGTGACTTGGAACAGCCGCTCGGCCCGCCCCCACCGCCGCTATCGATGTGGCTGCCACTCCCATCGGGCATGCCCCCTGGGAGCATACGGCCGGACCCGGCCACCTCACCGTCCTCGATTTCGTCCGTGAGCTAGACAATGAATCGCCTCCGAATGCAACTCAGACGCAGGCCGAAAGACGTCGCCGCGTGCGGTTACACGCTGCTGGAGATGTTGATCGTTTTTGTGCTGCTCAGCGTCTTGATGGTCGGTGTATGGTCGATGCTTCGCAACTGGAGTCGCCTGTACGAACGCGGGCAGCGACTCACTCGCCAGGCGCAATTGGTCCGCTCACTGTGCGACCAATTGGAGGACGATCTTCACGCGGTCAGCTTTCGCCCGCCGCCCGATCGGCCGGGCGGGTCCGGCCTGCGATCGAGAGGTCGGCGCACGTCGAGTGGTGCCGTCGCCCTGGTCGGTGAGAAGGATTGGATGGTCCTGGACGTGCTGCAGTCGGTGAACCCGTACGCCGAGCCGCCTGACGACTCGTCCGAAGAGCCTGCCGACCCGGAAACGTCCGGCACCGCGAGTGCTCCGGAATGCCAGCGAGTGATCTACCAGTTCCGAGGTCGAAGTGACGATCTGAGCAGCGCGATTCCGATGGCCGACATGGAGCCGGCCGAGGACGCGGTGGCTCCGTTCTACGGACTGATCCGCATTGCGGTTGCTCGTGAATCGATTGACCAGTTGCTCGCACTCGGATCCAGCTCGGGAGATGGCAGCGGCCGTAGGACGGCTGTCAAGGAGGCGGTCCAGCAGATCTGCGACATGGTACTTCCGAGCGAGCAGTCGGACGTTCCGAGCATACCGACCGAAGAGGATCCGGTAACGAGCGATGATCCGGCCCAAATGGGTCGCCCGAGCTGGCTGCCGGGAATTGTTCAGCAAGACGAGATGCCGGAGATCGGATGGCTGGAGTTTCGATATTTCGATGGCCGTACATGGCAGGACAGCTGGGACAGTCGAGCTCAGGGGCGTGTACCAGTCGCCGTGGAAATCCGTTTCGAAGTCATCGATCTCCCGGTCGAGCCCGAGGTGGCATCTGATTCCGAGCTGCTTGACGGGTCGGGCGAGGAGAGTTTGACGGCCGATCAGGCAGCGGACAAGGCGTTGCTCGACGGCGAAGAGCCGCTTTGGAGCGGCGAGGGCCCGTCGTTCGACACCACCGGCGCCGCGGATGACCAGCCACCCCCCTACCACCGGTGCATTATTTACCTGGAACCACCCAAGAAATGGCGAGCAGTCGACGAGATGCAAGAGGATGCGGACGAAAATGATGTAATGACAGATGATGGACAGAGTGACGAATAGATGAAACAGTGACGAATAGATGGGACAGTGACCTGAAGATGGTACTGTGACAATAGTGTGGATAATCGTGTGAGCGACGAACGATGACGATGCGAATCAAGAATCACGGTGATGCGGTCTGCTGCTCCGTGGGCGGTCACGGCCGAATCGGTCGCTCGGCGGCCCGCCATGGAATGGTGATCATTGTCGTCGCGGTCGTGATTGTCCTGGTCAGCCTGGCGGGATACGGGTTCCTGAAGCTGATGGAGGCGGAGAATCTTGCCGCACATGCTCGAGGTGATCGACTGCAGGCCGAGTCGGTGGCCGCGTCGGGCCGAGAACTGCTTGCCGCCGTCCTCGAGGCCGCTCGAGCCGATCGGCCACCTGGGGCCGAAACGGATGATCTGCCCGATCTGTTCGGACCGGTCGTGGTCGATGGGCCTGAAGAAGAACAGACGGCAAACGACGAATCGGTCCGAGCAGGCCGGTTCTTCGTGCTGGCCGAACAGGATTCCGAGTTGGCCGAGTCGGCCGTGCGACGCGGGTACGAAAACGAGTCGGCTAAATTGAACCTGGTGCAGTTGGTCCTCTGGGATCGACGCCATGCCGGAACCGGACGAATGGCCCTGATGAGCCTGCCAGGGATGGACGAGTCGACGGCCGATGCGCTTCTTGATTGGGTCGATCGGGATAACGTCGCGCGTGAAATGGGTGCCGAGGCGGACTACTACAAGGAACTGGAACCGCCCCGGCAGCCGACCAACGGACCGCCCGAATCGCTGGACGAACTGCTGCTGGTGCGCGGCGTGACACGCGAACGGCTTTTCGGCGTGGATGTGAATCAGAATTTCCAGATCGATCCGTGGGAAAGCCGACTGGCCGAGGACCAGGCGGTTGGCAGCGGGGGCTCCGATGCCCGGCCCTGGTCCCACTACCTGACCGTCTTTAGCGGCGAACGGGATGAATCGTTCGACGGCCAGCCACGGATTTCCCTGAATGAACCCGACTTGGGCCAGTTGCACGCCAAGCTGGCCAAGGTATTGGAACCGAGTTGGGCGAACTTCATCATCGCCTATCGGCAGTACGGACGGATGCGCGGCGGCGGTCCGACCCAACAGGTGGACGATCTTGCGCCCGATCTGGCTGTACCGGCCAAAGTACGTATCCGCTCCCCCTTGGAATTGATCGGCGCGCGAGTTGCCTTGAAAAGCGATTCAAAGGGTGCGACAAAGGCGAAGAATGCGAAGCGGCCAAGGAACGCGAAGAAACCGAAGAAAAGACGAGTGCTTCGTAGCCCCTTTACAACCGATCCGAACCAGATGCGCCAGTACCTGCCGAAACTGATGGATCGAGTGACCGTCGGCACGGGACAACCGATTTTCGGACGCGTGAATATCAACCTGGCACCGCGCGAGGTCCTCGTGGGCGTCCCCGGTATCGATGGAGCTATCGCTGAACGGATTTTGGCCGCTCGGACGCTGAACTCGGGGGACAATAATCGCTCGGACCCAACCTGGCTGCTGATCGAGCAGATTGTGGATCTCCGTCAGATGCGGCGTTTGCTGCCCTACATTACGACCGGCGGTGACGTCGGGCGAGCCCAGATAATCGGATTCTATGACATGCGCAGCCCGATCATGCGCATGGAGACCGTGATTGATGCTACCGACCGCCCGGCGCGGCAAGTATACTACAAGGATCTCAGGCGTCTGGGCCGCGGGCCCTTGGCCGGCTTGCTGCAAGCCGCCGATGCCACGGCGGGCATGACCGGATCGACGACGCTCGGCGGCGGCTGAGTGACGTGGGAGGTGGGACGTTGGGTGTTGGATGTTCGGTGTTCGTTCGGTCGTTGGTGGCATCTGCTCCATTCCGCGAGAAGTGTCACCGGACGCGGGATCATTGCTGTTGTTCAGACGCGTGGACGGATGTTGAGGGAAGGCAGGGTCTGTCATGGGGTTTCGTAAACCGGTGTTGGCTGTGCAGTGGGACCGTTCGACGGTCGATTACCTGCTTGCACAGCACAAGGGCGGGAAAAACTCGCGGATCGAAGTGCTGGCTGCCGGGACGGTTGACTATGGCGGAGACGAGCAGCCAGGGTCGGTCGGCGAGACGATCGTCCAGATTCTGGATACGCTGAGTGTGCGCAAGGTCGATCTGGTTGTCGGACTGAGTCGTGTGCAGGTCGATGTACTGCCACTGCACTTGCCGCCGGCCAGTGACGAAGAGCTTCCGGTCCTGGTCAATAATCAGGTTGTACGGGACGCGGGTGAGCTGGCCGAATCGGGTGTGATCGATTTTGTGCCGACCGATGGCGACGATGAGGATGGTCGGAGTGTTTTCGCGTTCATCGTGGAATCGGGAACGATAGAGTCGATTCAGGCGGAATGCACCCGAGCGTCACTCAAACCGCAGGCGATCCTCTACCGGCCATTAGCCTCGATCGCACTGCTTCGGCACGTCGTTCGCTCGTCAACGCAGACAATGACGGTCGTCACGTTGCACAATCAAGAGGCCGACGTTTCGATCGTGCGCGGCGACCGGTTTGTCTATACCCGAACGGTTCGGTTGGGCAAATCCGATAACGTGTCCGACCTGGCTCGAAAACTCGTTGTGGAAATCCGCCGGTCGTTGGCCGCCGCGTCCCTGGCCACCGATAGTGAAGACCAGCACATCTATCTTTTCGGTTCGCGCCGGCAAGAAGAATCGCTGGTCCAGAAACTGGCCGATTCGATGGATCTTCCCGTCTCGTTGCTCGACCCGATGCAAACGGAAACTCAGCTGAGCCCGATGCCTGAGCAGGTCAGCTGTTTGACGCCGTTGTTGGGCATGGTCATGGAATATGATCAGAAGAAATACTTACTGAACTTTCTGGATCCGAAGAAGCCCCCTGCCCCGCCCAACTACTGGCGTCGAGCGGCCATTTATGGTGCCGCGGCACTCGTCGTTGTCGCCGTGGGTGCCTATCGACTGTGGGAAGAGCGAGCAGCATCGGCCGACGAGCTTGCTCAACTGCAACGATCACTCAAACATGTCAGCGGCCAGTTGCAACGAGTCAAGAAGTCGCAAATGCAGGTCGAAGCCGTGCGACTGTGGGAAAACGATAACGTCAATTGGCTTGACGAACTGTATGATATCACGCGCCGCTTCCCGGTCGGCGCGGATGCGATGGTCCGCCGCCTGTCCGCTTCGTTGAATGGAAAATCCGGCCGGCTCGACATGTCCGTTCAAGCGCGTGATACGGATGTTATTACCGAGCTGGGGGATCGGATTCGCGATCCACATCACGCTGTCCTGAACAAACGCGTCTCGGAACAACGTTCGTCCAAGACCTACCCCTGGCAATTCGATACGCAGATTACGCTAAACCGTCGTGATCCGGACCAGTACCGTCAGGCTAACGGCTCGACCAGTATCGCCGCGAAACCAATACCCAAACAGCAACCCGAGTCGAACCGGCCCGAGACGACGCAGCCCGTGTCGACCGAAAAGAAATGAGTAACCGTTTATCATTTATTATTTGTCATTTATCATTTGTCATTTGTTATTTGGTAACACTTTAGCCAAATGGAGGAGAACGGTTCTCAAGGGACCCCCATGGGCTTGTCCCATGGGTGAATCAGTTTCGTCAGCTAACGCGATGTGATGAAAACCCCCTTTCCGCTCGCTCCCCGCCGCCAAAGGCGGCGGGGAGCGAGCGGCCGTCGGCATGACATGCCGGCCTTAGCTCAATAGACTCGCTCACCAACGGCACAAGGCCGTTGGGGTCGATCAGCCGAAA
>JAJSAJ010000375.1 GCA_024274855.1 Planctomycetota bacterium
AAAACATGCCCGCCGAGAAGTACTCCGGCTACTGCAATATGAGCCGTGCGAAATGCAATATTCCACGCACGGCCGTACGGCAGTTTGTGGGTGGATGTCGCGAGCTTCTTGTTTGGGGTCTGGGGCATCAGATTCTCATTTCCCCACCTTTGCCACACCAATGTCCAGCAATACGGCGTCATCTGCTTCAAGTGTCAATTCAAGAAGGCCGTTCTTGCAAGTCATTGTGCGATTATTGACTAGTTCTTGGCACGAGCCGGTCCAGTTGCATTGTAATTGGACCGTGACATGCTTTCGCGTTCCCGAATCGTTCAGCACGGTGAAGTACCGCTTGCCGAACCGTTCTACATATACCCGCGGCTCGCTGCTGGTCGCTTCTGTCAGCGGCTCCCAGCCGGCCTCGGCAACCAAGCGGCAAAGAGGGATAAATTTCTTGAACAAAGGACGGTCTCGATTGTAGAGTGCAGGACGCGTGAAGTAGTGTCCGTGCGATGCATTATGACTGAAGAACCCGGGGAACATGCCGTACGCCAGTGCTCGTTTCATGTATTTTTCGACGAGGGCGTGCGAGAAGTTCTCGAAACGCGTGTTCATCAGGAAGCAGTAGGGTTTGGTCTTGCACATTGCACGACGGTACAGCATGTCTTCATCCGTCATCGGTTGCCACTTGCCGCGATTCCAGTCGGTTTCCGTTCCCATCACGTCCAGCAGTGGAGCGATCCAGCAGAGTCGGCTCGGCGTCGAGTTTGCCATCATCAGTTTATTCATGGCGTGAATATCCTTGGCCAGACCACGAGCGTATTCGAATGCGATCAAGCCTCGGAAAATTGCCGGCTTGTGCGTCTGCATCGAAAAACAGAGTGGTGTGCGTGCGGCGGAAAAATGCTCGCGGCGGAAATCAAGTTGAGCCGTCACGTACCCTTCGCACGAATCGATGTACTCGCCATCCAAATCGGCTCCATGGTCCGCTCCATAGTACCGTTGCTTAACCTCCGGATTCCATTTGACTTTGAAGTCCGTGATGTCCCCGACAATTCCTGGCATCGAATTCAGGCTCCACACGGCCCCATCGCACCAAGGTTCATTGCGCAATAGGGCAACCGGTCGCCCGTGTTCGTCGTGAAAACCGCTTGTTACAAGTACCTTTGCCAGTGGTGGCCCACTTTTTTGTTCAGCAAGTTGTTTCGCGTGACGCCTGGCCGCTTCCAGTGTCCTGGGCATGGAGGCCCGCATTTGCATCCACCAGGTCATCGGTTCCGTATAGCGAAACGTCGTGATTCCGTGCTGGTCGTCCCATCCGGTCTCGTTCGCGCCCTCCTTGAAAACGAATCCGAAGTCTTGCCATCCTTCGACTTTGCTAATCTTGGCGAACGGCATCCAGAGCCCCTGTTGCGTCACGCGTCGCTGAAACGCATGGGGGAAGAGTGCGTAGTATCGGGCCAATGCGCCGCGAAATCCCGCCTTGGGCTCGAACATTAACCGGCAAAATCGAACATGAGCGGTCGGTTTCTCAGGTGCCAGCCCTATGTCGTATGCAAGAAACAGTTCTCGAGTGGCGCTGTTGTACCCAAGGCGGTAGAAGGCTGGCCGCGCCATGTCGATACCGAGTGCCGTGCCCTGTTGGGATGAGGCCACTGCTGCCAACGGATATTTTGACAGCCGTCCATTGGAACCGGCTTGAAATCGCGATGCGGTCATATATTCGCTCCCCGGCTCGACGCCGATCGCGCGGCGGGGATCCTTTAGCCAAGTGAGCCGATTGGGATCGACTGCAATCGTGTACAGAAGCGTGATGGCACGATCGGTTCCCGTCGTATCCGTCAAGACAACATCGAAAAATGTCGCGTTGTCTGTTTGCTGCTGGTGGACCTGCAGTTTGAGGCCGAGTGTTTGTTGTCGGATCGCAACATAATGGCTGTCCGCTGCCACGTCTCGGACTTGGAATCCGGCGGCCGGTCGAATTTCAGAAATCACCGGAATGCCGTCAAAAAGGGCTGCGCCTTCCGGTGCAGCCTGTTGACGCAGTTCAGGGTCGCGAAACCAGGCCTTTCCACCATGACCACGCAGTAGGAGATAGAACGAGACCGCGGCAACCGGCTTGTCCGGAACGATCACGACATGGCGTTGTTGCCACGTGTGAGTCCCCGTATCAAACCTCGCGGCCTGACCCCACAGATGATCACCATCGGTATAAATCAGATCAAGATAGAGTGCGTAATTGGAGTCTGGTGAACCGGTGATCGCTTCACAGCGACTCCAGACGCTCGCAACAATCGGATCCGCTTTCTTCTGATTCAACCGCACACTCTGCGTGGCACCGCGCTGGTTTCCGGTTCCCGAGCCATTGTCGCAGACGATCTGTTTGCCATCCATCTGGAATCCCTTGCCCCAGGGTCGCCACGCGTCAAGACGCAGCAGATTCTTGCCGCCATTCTCGGCATGAATAACCCGTTTGAGCACTTCGCCATCACGAGCCGGATTCTCCCGAGCCTCCGTTGACAGTCCGAAGGCAAACAGCATGATAATCGACTGGATCAAGCTACCGGCAATCGGAAGCCATTGCACGCGGCTACTCATGTGTTGTCCTCCCCATCTGGATAGTGTTCGTTCGTGGCGACACCGTCAATCGCGGGTTTCCGTCGGCCTGTTTGTCTGTAACCGTTCACGGAATGCTCGCTTCCAAGGGGGCAGACCCATTTTCGGCGACAAAATGCGTTCGCGTAAAGAAACGCTGTCTCCGTCGAAAATTGCGTCAGACCCCAGCGGCGTGAACGGCTACGTTTGTCTTACACTCAGCTGAAAGTGTCGCCGCAAGTCGTGCAATACAGGTCCTGACTGTGGCATTTTGCCTCAACGTCGGGGCAAAATGCCCCAGTCAGCTCGTTCGTGCAAGATGCAACAGTCAAGCCGGCACCGCTTCGGGCTCTCGACTCTCAACGGATGCTATTTGTCTTCAGAAGTTGCACGAATAGATTGGACGACGAATCGGTAGTCACCCGAGCCAAGCTGGAAGCCGGCATATCCTGATTCGATGCCAAGAGGTTTAATTTCGTGGACTTTGTCGACCAGAATCCCGCTTTCTCGGATCACGCTACGGGCGGTTGCCGGAACGAACGCGGTCGCTCGCGTGTTGGGTGGTATGGAGATTTTCAGCTGGAACATATTCCGTCTCTTCATCCACGAGCAGCGAATCATCCCGTACACGGATTGAGTTTGCGCATTGGCCCAAGACAGATCGCCAACAGGACGCGGTCGGATAATAATGTGTTTGAACCCAGGTTCGGATGGATCGACTTGGATGCCCGCCAATTGCTGATAGAGCCAGGCACTGATGTCACCATACATGATGTGGTTCAATGAGGAGTTGCCGTCCCAGTTCTCCCAAAGTGTGGTTGCGCCCCGTGCGATCCAGTCGCCGTAACTGGGTGGTGAGGTTTGTGAAGCGATTCGGTAGGCCCAGTCGTGTTTGCCGTTATGGCTCAAGGAGTGCAGCAGGTACTTTGCACCGAGGATTCCGACATCCAAGTGCCCGTCTTCCTTTTTGACATTGGCAACCAGCCGATCAATAACCTTCTGTTTTTCTTCCGGTGGCACCAGTCCCTGATAGATAGCACAACTGAGTGCTGTTTGGCTTCCATTGAGATAGATACCATCTCCTCGATAGAACTCCTTATTGAAGGCCTTTCGAATGGCGATCGCGAGACTTCGATACTTTTCGGCATCCTCTTTTTTGTCGAGGACTTGGGCCACATCGGCGATGATCTTTGCATCGACATAGTAGTAGGCAGTCGAGGTGATCGAGTTGGGTGTCTTGGTTTTCGCGGGCGCCCAATCTCCGAGGCCAATGTGCACAATGTGGTTCTTCGAACGTGACGTCAAGTAATCGACATAACGTTTCATACTGTCAAAGTGCTTTTCAATGATTGCGGTGTCGCCCTGGTAGACGTACAGATACCATGGTATCAGCAGCAAGGCACTATCCCATGCCGGACCGTTTCCCCACGCGGATCCCCATCCGGCAGTGGGAATGATCGCTGCGACCTCACCCGATTCTCGCTGTTCATCCTGTATATCCTGAATCCATTTATGATAGGCTGCCGTGTTGTCGAAATTGAACATCGCCTGTTCGGCAGCCAGATGGGCGTCGCCGGTCCATCCGTTTTTTTCGCGAGTCGGGCAGTCGGTGGGATAGCCGTGGTAATTGTTTCGATAGCTTCGACATGTCAAACGCTGGACGGCATTGAGCATCATATTTGAGCAACGAAAGCGGCCGATCGGGTGAAACGCGGTGTGGACCACGCAGCCAAGCAGCATGTCCAGTTTCGGCGGGACAGGCAATCCGGTTACTTCGACGTAACGAAAACCGTGATAAGTGAACCGAGGTTGCCATTGTTCGGGGCCGTTGCCACCAAGTACGAAGACATCGGTCTGAAACGGTCCTTCAAAGACAAACTTCTCGATTTCGCTCCGCTCAATCATGCCGTGCCGATCGATTCGTTCGCTGTAACGCAAGGTAATGCGAGTACCTGCCGGGCCGTGTACTTTCAAACGAACCCATCCTGCGATATTCTGCCCCATGTCAAA
>JAJSAJ010000376.1 GCA_024274855.1 Planctomycetota bacterium
AACTCCAGGCATTCCGGTGTGGCGGCGCTCGCCGTCACAGGTTACACGTGGAGCATGCGTCTTGCCACGAACTCTGCCACACCCAACATTCTTAACGATATTTGAGAATCGTGACAGAGAGGGCTTGCACTTCGTTTCCGCCGTGGCTTCCCAAGAATGTAAAACAGGCACTCTTCAAAGCGTCTGCAACCAACTAATCCGACGTCGGCAAGTACTCCGTCTGCCCCATGTCGACGATCGGTGCCAACACTCGGGATTCCGGTTCGGAGGGAACCCCCGTCTGTCCGGAAAGTACCGTGAAGTAACTGCGGACAACACGGTCGAAATGATCCTCGGTCATCTCCATCGGCAGATCGTTGTAGGCACAATAATTGCGAATTTGAAACAACAGGTCACGGGGATGGCATCGCCGCATCGGGCGATTCCGCGGCCTGTAGTGCTTATTCAGCAGGACGTCGATCGCTCCTTTGCGATACTCACAACCGAATGACTTCGCCAGTTGTTCGAAAAGCCGATGAAACTCATCGACCTTCGGGTCCTGGACTTCAACTTTATACGGAATACGTCGAAGAAATGCTTCATCCGTCAAGTCACTTGGATCCAGGTTCGTAGAGAAGATGATCAGTTGTTCGAACGGCACCTGAATTTTCTTTCCGGTTGCAATCGTCAGGAAGTCCTGGCGGTTCTCGAGCGGAACGATCCAGCGATTGAGCAGCTCTGTCGGCTCGATTCGCTGGCGTCCAAAGTCATCGATCAAGAGACATCCACAATTGCTTTTCAATTGCAAGGGTGCCTCGCTGACGTTACTGACCGGATCGTGCCGGATTTCCAGGGCATCCATCGTCAGCTCGCCGCCGACGACGACGGTTGGTCGCCGAATCTTGATCCACCGGCAATCATGACCGGAACTTTTCAAAATACTGCGATCGTCGTTCTCTTCGGCCTGGTGGTAAGCCGCGTCATACAGCTTGATGAACTGCCCGTCTTCGGTCAGCGTTTTCGGCACCCAAATACTTTGTCCGAAACAGGCGGTGATGCGGGCGGCTAACGTGGTTTTGCCGTTGCCCGGTGCCCCATACAAGAACAACCCGGCCCCCGAATTAATCGCCGGACCTAGCAAGTCAAACAACTCCGGCTCGACCGAAATATCCGCAAAGGCCTTTTCCAACTGGTGTCGTTTGGGCGCTTCGGCGCGAATCGTCTGGGCATCGACGGACGTAATATAGTCCTCCAACAGCACGGGAGCCGGCCCGGCGTAGGCACAGGAATCGGCCAATGCCTGGGTTCGCTGGCGGCCCTTGTCCGTCAAGGTGTAGAAATAGTCGTTCAATTGGGCCGAAGCCGAGTGGACAATGATCTGCCGCTGACGCAATAACCGGAACAAGTCCTCCAAAATGCGAAACGGCAGACAGACTTCGTTCGCGATCTGGCGCCCACTGGCTGAACCGACCATCATCAGATACTTACAAATAAGTGAGTCGATCATGGTCGAACTCAATCCGGTTTCTTCGATCGAATTGGGCTCGGGAGGCAGGAACGATTCCTCTCCCAAGATCGATGCCAGCAAACTACCTTCGCCAACCGCGGTTGTTGAATCTAATACTGTCATGAGTCCACCTGTCGCTCAATCGCTCGGCTATCTGAAAACGAGCACTCTCTCTTCAAATCCACTCTCTCTCTTTAGAAAACGTACATCATTCGTCAGTCGACGGCGGCAACAACCCGTGCTGATGGGCGCGAAAACACAATCGATTGCGCCGATTAGCACGACCGTCCCGACATCGGTTTCATGGTCTGGCGCCGCAAACCAATTCGTCAAACGGACGCCCACGTCCGTTCAATCGCGAAAAAGACGTCCAATGCCATTCAACGACGGACGTGGGCGTCCGTCGGACAACATGCGCGCACCGTGTTTCCCCGCGGAAACCACGTTGTTCTGGATCACATTCTCACTGCTCGAGCCCGATACGCGGATAGCAGCCAGCATCCGCTCGGGGGCGTCCGGTTGATCGACCGTATTGTCCGAGATTCGGCACCGGTTGCAATCATGCAAGGCGTTCCCACATCGATCGCATGTTGAATCGCGTTGGTATCATCTGTCTTACCGTCACCGACCGCGCCGAACTCATGAATCCATGACATGGCTGAACACTCCTGAAATCGCCATTCGCTTTGTCGAGTTGCCAGGCAACACGGGGCAAGCTCGGTGTTATTGTCGCAGTTGACCTTCGATATCACGCCGATGGAGACCGCATTCTCCCGGACCAGGTCGGCCGAGTCAATTGTGGCAAGCGCAGGCAAGAACCGCCATCAAGCAGTCAGATGATCCCTGCGGTATTGGCCATGTTCCTGAGCGTCCTACGCCGTCAGACAGGCAAGCATGATGCTGACTGACACCATAAATACCGCAGGGCGGCAGGGCCGCCAACCCCTTTCGAGCTACCACTCGGTCCGCAATGGGCCGCTCCCGTTCGTCGCTCAACTTTGTTAGACACCTAACGATATTTGACGTTAGTAATACAGCCACTCATTGCGGGAACGGGCCACACCAAAGTCACGGGAACGCACGCCTTAGAGAGATCGACTATAATGATCCGCACGGTGGACCGTGTCAAGAACAACACAAAGGTACAATTACCATGAAAACCGACAGTCTTATCATAGTGCTCCGACTCGCAACTACGGTTTCGGTCCTCGTGCTTTCCGGCAACCTTACAGCCGCGTGGACTGGAACTCCCGTCGGCATTGCAGGTGACACGGGAACTCCGGACCATGCGCAAGAAGTGGCCGCGGGTGAACGCCCGAATTTCCTCTGGATCACCTGCGAAGACATCAGCCCCAACCTCGGGTGCTATGGGGACACTCAAGCGACGACTCCCCATCTGGATCGACTGGCGAAACGAGGACTACTTTATTCGCACGCGTTCGCTCCCGCCGGTGTCTGTGCAATTGCCCGCTCGTCATTGATCATGGGCATGTACGCGTCATCAATTGGAACACAACACATGCGTTCAACGGCAACTCTGCCGAAGAGTATTCGGCCCTTCACAACCTACCTGCGCCGCGCCGGCTATTTCTGTACCAATCATTCGAAACAGGATTACAACTTCAAGACACCTGATGACGCCTGGGATGTCGGACGTGGTCCCCGAGCGCACTGGAAATATCGAAAACCCGGACAACCGTTTTTCGCCGTATTCAACTATGTCGGCACACACGAGAGCCGCATTCGTGCCCACACTCGCAAGCAACCCAAGCTAAAGGGCGCCGAATGGCACGACCCGGATGAGACAACACCGCCAGCCTACCTGCCCAACACACGGCCGATCCGCAAGGACTGGGCGCGATATCTGGACCTGATCACAGTGATGGACAGGAGCGAGATTCCGCGACGTTTGCGAGAACTGGAACAAGCGGACGTCGCGGACGATACAATCGTCTTCTTCTTTTCCGACCATGGTGCCGGACTGCCACGTGCAAAGCAGTTTGTGTATGACTCGGGGATGCACGTGCCACTGATCATCTATATTCCACCAAAATGGCGGCATCTGATGCCATCGAAACCTGGCTCAACGGTTAGTCGCTTGGTCAGTTTCGTGGATTTCGGGCCAACGATCCTTAGTCTGGCCGGCATTCGGATTCCGGAACATATGCAGGGCAAGCCGTTTCTCGGCAGACAGGCTGTCGCGCCTCGCAAGTACATTTACGGTATCCGCGACCGTATGGACGAACGCTACGACATGACGCGTACGGTCCGTGACGATCGTTTCAAGTACCACCGCAACTACATGCCGTTTCTGCCCCACTTTCCATGGCTCACCTATATGGAGTTGCTTGATACATCCAAAGAGCTTCGGCGACTTCACGCGGAAGACAAACTGACGGACGGCCACGCCTTCTTCATGGCGGATACCAAGCCGGTCGAAGAACTCTACGACCTAATGACCGATCCCGACGAGTTGCATAATCTGGCTGGTCAGCCTCGGTACGACGACATGCTTCGGCGCATGCGTCAGGTACACCTTGATTGGGTTCGGCGGACTGTTGATACGGGTCTACAGCCCGAACAGATGCTGCGCGAGCGGGCTCGCGGATCGTCCGAATATGAATATGCGCGCAGTGACCGCTATCTGTTGCAACGGATCTTGGAAACGGCCCTGCTGACCGGACAAGGCCCTGAGGTCGTACGAGAATTGATCGAACGACTCCAGGATGACGACGCGGCAGTCCGTTATTGGGCGGCTAACGGCTTGGCCAATCTTGGCCGTGCAGCCGAACCGGCAAGTGACACACTAACCAAACGGCTGGCGGACTCGTCACTTGATGTGCGGATCGCCGCCGCACAGGCTCTGTGTCGAGCGGGGCACGTCGAGTCGGGCCGGCCCGTGCTGATCGAACTGCTCGCGCATCGACAGTGGGAGGTCTCCTTGGCCGCGG
This sequence comes from Planctomycetota bacterium, assembly GCA_024274855.1. Lineage (GTDB taxonomy): Bacteria > Planctomycetota > Planctomycetia > Pirellulales > Pirellulaceae > JAJSAJ01. Next base: position 4,438 of record JAJSAJ010000376.1, read on the forward strand.
CTAACGCGATCGACTATCTTGGCGACGAGGCGCGGGCAGCAGTCCCCACCATGCTCCAAGTGATGCAACGCTCCGACAAAAACAGCCGAGATATCCAATGGGTACTGGGACACACATTGCGTCAGCTGCATGTTTCCATTCCGATTGGTAACAAGAAGAACTAGCTGGGCGAACATCCCACGACCGGAAGTGGCAACACGGCACGGTGTTTCATTCAAGCCCTCGCCGCCACGACTCGCCATTCTGTTTGTCAAATGTTTGTCAAATGTTTGTCAAATGTTTGTCAAATGTTTGTCAAACAACCGATCCAATCTCCACAGCGTTTGCGTAAATGCCGTGCGCCGCCGAAGCCGCCCCATAAACAATCCAGAATCAGAGTGTCTTATAGTTCCATGTCCAAATCCTGGCGCAGCTACCCTTCCAGCTTGCTTCACATCGGATCGCGATTTCTTCTTGTCAGCCAAATCGTATTGCCGATCATACCGGCGTGTTGTTTAACACGAATGACCTCGCCACGATTCCCCACGGAAGCCTCGCAACTCCGTGGCACGTCCGCACTGCTCGAACGAACTACCACCGTCCTTCGATTCCGAAACTTAGTCCGTGAACCCAGTAACTCGATTCCTGAAAACTGAATTCGGGACGCAGCGCGCCGGCCATCGGAACGATGGGAGGAGGCAATTGATCTGGATTTACGTCTCGATCGATTTGGTCACCCGGCCGCACCACGGATCCCATATAGATCAGCGAATAGCCGATCGTGGCATGTAGCTGGCGCATGATAGCGAACCTCGCATTGGCGCCGAATTCCGGCACAACCGCGAAACGCTGCCGTGAATAACTGCCGATGTTGGTCGGCAAGGCCAACAATCCGCCTGTATGGGCCACGGGCGGCAGATTCGGTTCAGTAATGGTTGTCCCGCCTTGAATCGAAACATTCTGGCTGACGCTTCCGATTGCCGTCTTCAACAACATATCGACGGTCCATCGTTGCCAACCAGCCTGCCAAGCTAGCCCGAGATCGAGACCATGAAATTTATTACTCGTTTCGAACTGGTCATAAACCTCGAATGAAACGGGAAACTGCCTGTCCAACGAATCGACCCTGTTTGCTATTCGCAGTTTGTCTTTCAGACGCAAGTAGCGATAACCAAGAATCATATCCGTCCGAGAAAAGCCCGTGCCTTGTGAATTGCAGTGGGTATCACAAGCGAGCATTGTTCGTAGGGCAAGGGCGCCCGATTCAAGACGTGTGCTGACGTCGACCCCGATGTTTCCGGTGACCAGATTCGGAAAAGCTATCAGTTCCGAGTCTTCCCGAGCAGGCGGATCAAACGCATTTGTTAGAGGATCTCGTGGATTGACGTTGAAGAACGGCCTGGCCAGTATGGGTAATCCATTGGCATCGCCGCTGGCAGCAAACCGGTCGCTGTAGTTTTGCAGTCCAAAATACTCGCCCTGAATACCGTAGCGATTGTCCGGATCGAACCAAAACCCGGCTTTCAGCCGCAACCCATGCTGGACGGAGTTCAGAACATTCTCGTTACCATATAAAACCAGGGTTCCCGGAGCGCCCAATACACCCGCCTGTTCGCGCGGGGTGCCGTTGGGACTGGTCGTTACTAGCGGCGGAAGGTCCATGCCATCGGCCCACCACAAAAGATACTCCGCGCTGCCCCAAATCCGGCCTGGTAGGCCATAAGCGTTGGAAACTGTCACATCCTTGATTGCTACTGGAGTCGCGACTCCGCCCCCACTCATCAGCGGCTCGGTGTACTGAGCCAATGAGATCTGGCCTGGAGGGAACGCATCGGAAAGGAGCTGAGGAGCACCGGCAGCCGCCGCTGCACGCTTGACCGGCACAACACGGTCAACCCACAGCCTTGGTTCGTTCCCCAGACGCAGGATCGGTTCGCGAACCGTTGCGTCAACCAGCTGTCCGACGAAACGTTTGAGATCGGCCGCTCGGCGTGGTACAAGGTACGCCTCGAGTTGACCACGGTCATCCAACAGCACATATCGATGCTCGCGATACGCCAATCTGCCAGTCATGATGTACTGGTTCGTTTGTCGTGCCGCACCGACTCGGTTGGCTTCATTGGCCGGCATCGGCCCGCGCACGTCGGCAAGCTGGGCTAACGCAATGCTCGGCAGCCCGAGTGCAACAAGAAAGACCAGCTTTTCCAAATCAAATTGGGAACAAGCATGCATGGCAAGGACCCGGCGTCGAGAAGAGTATGGACATTTGCGAAATTCGCAACGGCGCAGGGTACTCTTAGAGGAAAAGCTGACTTTCCGCAAGATCGCTCTAAAGTCGTCTTACGATACGACCGACAACTCGAGCCGGTTGCTGCGATTCGGGGTCCACGCTTTGATCATCAGCATTTGTGAAGACGGCCGTGTCAACCAAGTCGGGCCAAGTGCTGTCCGAGGAATCCGCGTCTGACTCTCGCAACGACGACGAAGAAGTAGCTTGCCTATCAGACGAAGCGAGCAGGGCATATCGGCTGAACCGCACCGTTGAGGCCGACTGGTTGCGTAAGGGATCATCCACTGGCTGTTCAGCTGGCCCCTCCGCTGAACCTTCCATCGGCTCTTCCAGGTCGGGTAGACCACTCGATACATTGGAAACCGACGGCTG